>NZ_JAMYVK010000009.1:0-159623 GCF_040323975.1 Mesorhizobium sp. M0019
AACGCTTCCACGCCATCGCCGAGGGCTTCGCTCTTGCAAATCCAAACTAATCCCCGCCAAATCAGATGTGTGCGCACGCTAGCCCCTTGTGGGAGAAGGTGGCCGAGCGTAGCTCGGTCGGATGAGGGGTGCTCCAGCTTGGCATCGACGGCGCTCGTTCCAGCACCCCTCATCCGTCTTGGCGCTGCGCGCCAATCCACCTTCTCCCACAAGGGGAGAAGGCGGAGCCTCGCCGACAGCCCGGCGGGGTTAGATGACAAGCAGAAATCTCGAACGGAATGATCTCTCATGCCGACAGTCGCCCCGCTCGATCTCGAAGGCCACTGCCTCGCCGCCGTGTTTCTCGGCGACGTGCCGCATTTTGCGCTGGCCGACGGCACAATCCATTGGCTCGACCACGGCCACAAGACGGTGCAGGCCAATGACGGAATGCTCGCCGCCTTCCATGATGCGGCAAACGACCGACTGATCACCGGTGGTGAGGACGGCAGGATCTTTGCCGTGACCCCAGGCGGCAATACAACGGAATTGGCGACCGCAGGCAAAAAATGGATAACCAGCGTCGCCGCCGGGCCGCAAGGCGCTGTTGCCTATGCTTCGGGCAAGATTGCCTATGTGCGCTTTGCCGACGGCAAAACCAGGGAATTCTCGCATCCGCGCTCAGTCGAGGGGCTTGCCTTCTCGCCCAAGGGCATGCGCTTCGGCGTTGCCCGCTACAATGGCGCGACGCTGCACTTCCCGGCTGCCGACGGCAAGCCGGTCGAGCTCGAATGGGCCGGCGCCCACACCGGCATCGCCTTCTCGCCGGACGGCGGCTTCGTCGTCACCACCATGCAGGAAAACGCGCTTCATGGCTGGAAGCTCGCCGACGGCAAGCACATGCGCATGTCCGGCTACCCCGGCAAGGTGAAAAGCCTATCGTGGAGCGCCAAGGGCAAATGGCTGGCGAGTTCCGGCGCGCCGGCGGCGATCGTCTGGCCGTTTTCCGGCAAAGACGGGCCGATGGGCAAGGCGCCGCTGGAACTCGGCACGCGCGGCAATGCGATGGTCACCTCCGTCGCCTGTCACCCGAGCCAGGACGTCGTTGCTATCGGCTATGATGACGGGATGGTGATGGCGGTGCGCTTCGCCGACGCCAAGGAAGTGCTGTTGCGCCGGCCGGGCAAGGGCGCCGTCACTTCGATGATGTGGGACAAGGAAGAGCGCCGCGTCGCCTTTGGCAGCGCTGCGGGCGACTGCGGCGTCATCGATATTTCGGCGTAGCCTGTTACTTACTCGGCTCCGCAAGATACTTTGCCGGTCAATTCAGCCTGCTTGCCGTCCTTTTCGGCATCGGCCGTTACATCATGGATTGAGAGCAAATAGCGACCGTCATAGACGCCTTCGTCGCTGGCCTTGGTCAGGATCGCCAGTTCGACATAGCCGTAGGCGTTTTCGACCAGCCGTTCGTGGTAGACGAGCAGCCGCAATTCCTTGTTGTCGAGCCAATATTGCGTGAGGTTCTGATCCTCGAACAATGTCTCGCGCAGACTGTCGCCAGCCGGCCTGCCCAGAATCTCGAGCTCGCCGCTAAAATTGAAGGTCGGCCCGCCCATGCCTCTGGTGATCCCGGCACCGACCTGAAATTTGACGGCTGCATCCTCGGCGGAACACCAGATGCCGCCGGACGCCAGAGCCGCACCGACGACAGCAGCGTTGCTGCGCAGACGATCGCCCGCACCATCTTATGCCCTCCAGCCGAAGTACCATTGGCGCCCGAAGGCGGCTCGCGGTCAAGCGCCTGTTTTCATTCAAATGACCGCTGACCCAACACAGGGCAGCCGCCCGGCCAATTGCGGTGGCGGATGCCGATTGTCTAAAGTGCGACTGAGAGGGCCGCCATGAACGTCATGAACCATTCAAAGACTTGCATCGGCGGCATCGGCCCGGCCCGGATCGTCGAGTTGCGCGCGACCGAGGCAGAAGTCTTCCGCCGGGCGCGGCCAAAATCGATGGCGAAAATCGGCAATGGCCTGCCCGGCTTCTTCGGCGGCGTGCCGATGCATTGGATGAACGACTGGCCGACGCCATTCCCGATCCTCGTCGATAGTGCCAGGGGCGCCATCATCAGAGATATCGACGGCAACCGGCTCGACGATTTCTGCCTTGGCGACACCGGTTCGATGTTCGGTCATTCGCCGCCGCCGGTCGCACGCGCCATCCGCAGGCAGGCCGGACGCGGCCTGACCTACATGCTGCCTGCCGAGAACGCGCTCGCCATCGGGCCGTTGCTGCAGCAGCGCTTCGGTTTGCTGTCGTGGCAGATCGCGACGACGGCGACCGATGCCAACCGCTTCGCGCTGCGGGTTGCCCGCGCCGTTACCGGCCGGGAGAAGATACTGGTCTTCAACGGCTGCTATCATGGCTCGGTCGACGAGACGATGGTGCGGCTGGTCGCCGGGAAAGCGGTGAATCGACCGGGACTGGCCGGCGAGTTCCGCGACCTGACGCGGGCGACTGATGTCGTCGAGTTCAACGATCTGCCGGCGCTCGACGCGGCACTCCGGGGCAACGATGTCGCCTGCGTCATCGCCGAGCCGGTGCTGACCAATTCCTGCATGGTGCTGCCCGAAGCCGGCTTTCATGATGGCTTGCGGCGTCTCACCCGTGCGACCGGCACGCTGCTTCTAATCGACGAGACGCATACAATCTCGACCGGTCCCGGCGGCTATACAAGCAAATACGGGCTGGAGCCGGACCTGTTCGTGCTGGGCAAGCCGATTGCCGGCGGCGTACCGGCGAGCGTCTGGGGCATGAGCGAAGACGTTGCGGCCCGCTATGCCGCTTATATCAGCCGGAAAGAGCCCGGCTACTCCGGCATGGGGACAACGCTGTCGGCCAATCCGCTGCAATTCGCAGCGATGCGCGCCACGCTCGAATACGTCATGACCGACGAGAACTACAGCCATATGGACCATCTGGCGCAGCGGCTCGACGCCGGGCTGACCGCCGTCATCGATCGCTATCGTCTGCCCTGGCATGTTGCTCGCGTCGGTGCCCGTGTCGAGTTCATCTGCGCGCCGGGCCCGCTGAGGAACGGCGGCGAAGCGGAAGCTGCGCACGTGCCGGAGCTCGAGGCGGCAATCCATGTCGCGCTGGTCAATCGCGGCGTGCTGATCGCACCCTTCCACAACATGATGCTGATCTCTCCTACGACCAGCGCCGCCCAGGTGAACCGGCTGATCACTGCCTTCGGCGCGGTTGCGGCAAAGCTTACGGCGTGAGACAAGCTTGCGGCATGAAACAAGCGCCCAAGCAAAGTTTGAACCTGGTCACGGCATCCCCTTCGGGCTCGACGCCCGCCGAGGCGCAGGCCTTTCTCGACGCTCATCCCGAGATCGAAGCGTTCGACATCGTGCTGACCGACGCCAATGGCGTCGGGCGCGGCAAGATCGTGCGCCGGCATGAGTTGATGAGCATCTACGAGGGGGGCCGGCACATGCCGATCTCGATCCTCGGCCTCGACATCACCGGCGAGGATGTTCACGAGACCGGGCTGATCTGGACGACGGGCGACGGCGACCTGCGGGCGTGGCCGATCCCCGGCACACTGGTGCCGCTGTTCGCCACCCAGCCGCCGCGCGGCCAGGTGCTGATGGCGATGTACCATCTCGATGGCCAGCCGATGTCGTCCGACCCGCGGCTGGCACTCGCCCGCCAGGTAGACATCCTCGCGGCCAAGGGCCTGCATCCGGCCGGCGCCTTCGAGCTCGAATTCTTCCTGCTCGCCAACGAGCGCGATGCCGAAGGCAAGGTGCAGCCGGCGCACGCGGTGCTTGACGGACGCCGCTCGGCCAAGACGGAGGTCTATTCCGTCGACCATCTACACGGCATGGAGCCGCTGTTTTCCGACATCTACGCCGCAGCCAAGGTGCAAGGCATCCCGGCCGAGACGGTCATCTCGGAATATGCGCCCGGCCAGTACGAGCTGACGCTCAACTACCGCAAGGATGTGATGCGGGCGGCCGACGATCTCGTGATGCTCAAGCGACTGGTGCGGGCGCAGGCGCGCCGTCATGGTGTCACCGCTTGCTTCATGGCCAAGCCGATCGAGAAATATGCCGGCTCGGGCATGCATTTTCATGTCTCGCTGCTGGATGATGCCGGCAAGAATGTCTTTGCCGAAACCGGCGGCGAAAGCTGGTCGCTGCCGCTGCTGCGCGGCCTCGGCGGACTGATCCAGACGATGGCGGAATCGATGCTGGTCTTCGCGCCGCATGCCAATTCATGGCGGCGCTTCGTCTCGCAATCCTATGCGCCGGTGGCGCCGACCTGGGGCGTCAACAACCGTTCGGTGGCACTGCGTGTGCCGGCCGGCGATGCCAAGAACCGCCGCATCGAGCACCGGCCATCGGGCGTCGACGCGAATCCTTACCTAGTGGCAGCAACGGTGCTGGCCGGTGTCGTCAAAGGCCTCGACGAAGGCCTCGATCCCGGTCCCGAAACCACCGGCAATGGCTACGAATCGGCCGTCACGCGCACGACGATGCCGGTCGACTGGCGTGCCGCGATCGAGGCGGCAAGGGCGTCGACCTTCCTCAAGGGCGCATTGGGCGAAGACCTGCACCGGACGTTCGTGGCGATCAAGCAGTCGGAATATCTGCGCGTGGCGCGCACGGTCAGCGAACTGGATTATCACCTCTATCTGCACGAGGTGTAGGGCATCACATCGTCGGCCATCCGCCGGTGAAGGCCCATGCGGAATAATTTCAACGGAACCTTCGGCGGGCTTTGCTCATTGCGTGTCTGATTGCAGGAGCGAGCAAGGCCGCCTTAGTCATGATCGCCAGGATGCAGACAACCCCGACGCCGCACCATGCCAAAGTGCAGGCAAGACGCTTGCCTGCAAGCAAGTCTCCGGAAACGACAGAAATCGACGCCAGGACGATTCCTGAACTGCGCGAAACGGCCAAGATCTGCCGCCGCTGTCCGCTATGGCACGACGCCACGCAGACCGTGTTCGGTGAGGGCCCTGATAAAGCTAAGGTGATCTTCGTCGGCGAACAGCCGGGCGACCAGGAGGACCTGGCGGGCAAGCCCTTCGTCGGTCCGGCGGGCAAGGTGTTCGACGCGATCCTGGACGATGCCGGCGTCGATCGGCTGAAAGTCTACGTCACCAACGCGGTCAAGCATTTCAAGTTCGAGCCGCGCGGCAAGCGGCGCATCCACTCCAAGCCAAACGCCGGCGAGGTGCAGGCTTGCCGCTGGTGGCTCGACAAGGAAATCGATCTGATCAAGCCCAATCTGGCGGTGGCGCTCGGCGCAACGGCGGCGCAGGCGCTGCTTGGCAAGGTGGTGCCGATCATGAAGATGCGCGGGGCCGTCGTGGAGCGCGACGATGGCTTGCGTGTCTTCGTCACCATCCACCCGTCCTTCATCCTGCGCATTCGCGAGCCGGCGGACAAGCAGGCAGAACGCGACCGGTTCCTGCAGGATATGAGAGCGGTGAAAAAGCTGATGGCCGCCTGAGCTATTTGATCAATATCGCCCGGAGATCGTTGACGTTTGTGCCGGTCGGACCGGGTACGAAAAGGTCATCTACGGCATTGAATGCCGTCCAGGCGTTGTTGCCGGCAAGCATGGCCTTGGCATCGACGCCCGCCTTATGCATCCGCGACACTGTCGAGCCGTCGGCGAAGGCGCCGGCATTGTCTTCCGAACCGTCAATGCCGTCGGTGTCGGCGGCCAGTGCGTGGACGCCCGCCATGCCGCTGATCCCAATGGCGAAGGCGAGCAGGAATTCCGAGTTGCGGCCGCCTTTGCCTTTCGCGCGCAAGGTCACGGTCGTCTCGCCGCCCGACAGGATCAGCACCGGTTTTGCGAATGGCCGGTTGCGCGTCGCCACTTCGCGCGCGATTGCGGCGTGGACGCTGCCGACCTCACGCGCCTCGCCCTCGATGGAATCGGAGAGAATGACCGCTTCGATACCTTGGTACCTGGCTTCGGCCGCAGCCGCTTCCAGCGATACGCCGGCCGAGGCGATCAGATGTACCTCGTTGCGGATAAAACGCGGGTCGTCCGGACGTGGCGCATCGGCGGCCGGCGAATTGATGTGCGCCATCACTGAAGCCGGTAGTTTCATGTCATAGGCGGCGATCGACGCTAATGCATCTTCGCGGCTGCCTATATCCGGCACGGTCGGACCAGAAGCGACCAGAGCCGGATCGTCGCCCGGAATATCAGAAACAACCAGCGAGACCACCTTGGCAGGATAGGCGGCGGCCGCCAGCCTGCCGCCCTTGATCGAGGACAGATGTTTGCGGATGGTGTTCATCGCGGCGATCGGCGCGCCGGAGGCGAGCAGCGCCTCGTTGACGGCGATCTCGTCGGCTAGCGTCAGACCTTCGGCAGGTGACGGCAGCAGCGCCGAGCCGCCGCCCGAAATGAGCGCCACGACGAGGTCGTCCGCAGTCAGTCCCTGGACTTTTTCGAGCAGCCGCCGGGAAGCTTCGAGCCCCGCAGCATCCGGCACCGGATGCGCCGCCTCGATGATCTCGATGCGCCGGCAGGCCGCGCCATAGCCGTAGCGGGTGACGACCAAACCTTCGATCGGCCGGTCCCACACTTTCTCGAAAGCCGCCGCCATCTGCGCCGAGCCTTTTCCTGCACCGATGACGATGGTCCGGCCCTTCGGCCTTGCCGGCAAATGATCCTTGATCGACCTCTGGGGATCGGCGGCGGCAACGGCGGCGTTGAAGATCGAAATGAGGAAAGGCTTGGGATCTACCTCTGTCATTTTGCTTCCGCCGGCAATGCCAGCTCGCGCGCGTCGATGCGGAGATGCTCACACAGCGTATCCACGACCACTCCGTGGTCCTCGCGCTCCGGTAGACCGGAGACGGCGATCACGCCGATGACGCCAGCGCCCTTGACAGTGATGGGAAAGCCGCCACCGGCCAGCACATAGTCGGCAATGTCCAGCCCCTCGCCGGGCTTGAAGCTGCGGTCGGGGCGCTGCTGCTCCAGCACAATGCGGTAGGTGCTTTTCAAGAACCGCCGCACGACGTTGATCTTGCGCCGCGCCCAGTCCGGATTGGAGGCGTTCGAGCCGGGCATTGCCGCATAGAACAGCGGCCGGTCGAAAGTTCTGATATCGACGATGATCGGCAGGTTTTTCTTGAGAGCCCGGTCGCGGATCGCCGAGCCGATCTCGAAAGCGACGGCTTCATCGAAGGCCGAAAAGACAAGCGTGGCTTCCTGTTTCTTGATCAGAGCGATATCGTCCGCAACGGCCATGTCGTTCCCCTGTCGATCTCGCCTGTTGCTTTGGCGGATGGCTGCCGCCCGGTCAAGCCGGCCGCATACGACGGCTACACCCCTATATCCGCCTTGGCCGCCCGGCCGGCGACATAGACCTCGCGCACGGCGCGGTCGTCGCCGAGCGTCTGCAGCAGAAACAATTCCTCGGCGAGCGTGTCCGCCGTCTCCACCCGCAGCCGCATCGCCGGCGTGGCGCGGGCGTCGAGCACGATGATATCGGCGTCGCTGCCTTCCTCCAGGGTGCCGATCTTTTCCGCAAGCGACAGCGCCTCGGCATTGCCGCGGGTCAGCTGCCAGAAGGACTGGAACGGATTGAGCTTCTCGCCGCTCAGCGCGATCACCTTGTAGCCCTCGTCCATGGTGCGCAGCATCGAATAGTTGGTGCCACCGCCGACATCGGTGGCGGCGGCGATGCGAAGCGGCTTCTGGCGGCGGCTATAGCGCTGATAATCGAACAGGCCCGAGCCGAGAAACAGGTTGGAGGTCGGGCAGAACACCGCCACCGAGCCGCTATCCGAAAGCGCATCCGCCTCGCGTTCCGACAGGTGGATGCAATGGCCGAACAGGCTTCTGCGCCCGAGCAGCCCATAGTGTTCGTAGATGTCGGTGTAGTCCCGCGTCTGCGGGTACAATTGCTGCGTGAAGGCGATCTCGGCGTGGTTTTCCGACAGATGCGTCTGCATGTGCAGATCAGGATATTCGCGGCAGAGCGCGCCCGCCATCTCCAATTGCTCGGGCGACGAGGTGATGGCGAAGCGCGGCGTGATGGCATAGTGCTGGCGCCCCTTGCCGTGCCACTCATCGATCAACGCCTTGCTGTCGTCATAGCCCGATTGCGGCGTGTCGAGCACGCCGTCCGGCGCGTTGCGGTCCATCATCACCTTGCCGGCGATGTTGAGCATGTTGCGGTCGTGCGACTCGGCAAAGAACGCTTCGGCAGATTCCTTGTGTACCGAGCAATAGGCCGCGACTGTCGTGGTGCCATGCCGCAATACTTCATCCAGGAACAGCCTGGCGATACGGCGGCCATGCTGGGCGTTCTGGAATTTTGTCTCTTCCGGAAAAGTGTAGGTGTTCAGCCAATCGAGCAGCTCGGCGCCGAAGGAAGCGATGACCTGCATCTGCGGAAAATGTGCATGCGCATCGATGAACCCGGGCAGCAGCAGATATGGCCTGTGGTCGATCTTTTTTGTTCCCGCGCCAGCCTTTTTCTCGACCTCGGCATAGGCACCAGCGGCAACGATCCTGCCGTCGCGCATCAGCAGGCCGCCATCTTGCTCGTAGCGCCAGGCGGAATGGTCGTCGATGGTTTCTGGCCAGCGCAAAAACGACAGCGTGCGGCCGCGCAGCAGCGTGCTGGTCATGCTATTCCCCCGCGCCTTCGAACCAGGCTACCAGCAGTGCCCGTTCCTTGTCGGTGATCTGGGTGACGTTGGCGGGCGGCATGGCGTGGCTGCGTCCGGCCTGCAGGTAGATCTCGCCGGCGTGCTCGGCGATGCCGGCATCGGTATCGAGCATCACGCCCTTAGGTGCGTGGTAAATGCCCTCGTAGGACGGCTCCGCCGCATGGCACATCGAACACCGGCCAAGCACCGTATCACGCACGGCGGGAAAATGTGCCGAGGCGACGTAGACCTGTGCCGCCGAGGACGTTTTGACTTCGCCGGTCAGCAGCTTCGGTGCCGTCGACAGCCAGATGATGACGACGAACAGGACGGCGGCGGCCAGCCAGGTCCAGGTCGGATTCCCTTTGCGCGCATGCCTGGTGTTGAAATAGTGCCGGATCAGCACGCCGATGATGAACACCAGCGAGGCGATGACCCAGTTGAACTCTGTGCCGAACGCCAGCGGATAATGGTTCGACAGCATCAGGAACAAAACCGGCAGCGTCAGGTAGTTGTTGTGCAGCGAGCGCTGTTTGGCGATCTTGCCATATTTCGGATCGGGCTTACGGCCGGCGATCAGGTCGGCGACGACGATCTTCTGGTTGGGGATGATGACCATGAAAACGTTGGCCGACATGATCGTCGCAGTGATGGCGCCGAGATGCAGGAAAGCGGCGCGGCCGGTGAACAGGTGGGTCAGGCCCCAGGCGATGAACACCAGCACGCCGTAGAGCACCAGCATCAGGCCGGTGTCGCTGTTGCCAAGCGGCGAACGGCACAAGAGATCGTAGACCACCCAGCCGACGCCGATCGTCGCCAGCGACAGCAAGATGCCTGTAGGCACCGACATGGCAAGCACATTCGGATCGATCAGGAACAGGTCCGCCCCGGCATAGTAGACGACGCACAGCATGGCGAAACCCGACAGCCAGGTGGCGTAGGATTCCCACTTGAACCAGGTCAGATGCTCGGGCATCTCAGCCGGCGCCACCAGATATTTCTGCACATGGTAGAAGCCGCCGCCATGCACCTGCCATTCCTCGCCGAAGGCTCCGGCAGGCATGCCCGGACGCTGGCGCAGCCCGAGATCGAGCGCGACGAAATAAAAGGACGATCCAATCCAGGCGATACCGGTGACGACGTGCAGCCAGCGCACGGCGAAACTCAGCCAATCCCAGAATATCGCGAAATCCATCATGAAAAAATCGTCCCTGCCGATCCACTGACTTTACGGACTGGAGCGCAAACGGAAAGAGCCGAGCTGCACGATGACTTTCAAAAAAATTTGGAAAATACTAGGCTCGTTACACGCTGCCACATGAGAGCCACGGAAGCCGCATGGCCTATCTCGACAACATCGCCGTTTTCGTCCGCGTCGTCGAGCTCGGCAATTTATCGGCGGCTGGGCGCGACATGCGCATTTCGCCGGCGGTCGCCTCTAACCGGATCAAGGAGCTCGAGAAGCACCTGGGAGTCAGGCTGTTCAACCGCACGACGCGACAATTGATGCCGACCGAGCACGGCACGGTGTTCTACTCTGGCGCCAAGCAGGTGCTGGAGGCGGTCACCGAGGCGGAAGCGGCGGTCAGCGCGTTATCCGGCCAGCCGCGCGGCACCATAAAGGTGACAGCGCCGCTCGGCCTCGGGCGGCGGCTGGTAGCATCCGGAATCCCGGATTTCCACGACAGGTACCCAGATATCGAGGTGCGGCTCCGGCTTTCCGATCACAATGTCGATATCATGAAGGAAGGCATCGACGTTGCGTTCCGGCTGGGCATTATCGAGGATTCCAGCCTCAGGATGCGCGGCATCATGGAGTGCGAACGCGTGCTGGTAGCGGCTCCGCAATATCTGGACGTGCGCGGCGAGCCGAGCGAGCCGCAGGAGTTGATCGGCAAGAAACACGATTGCCTGATGCTGCGCTATTCCGGCGCGCGCGAATATGTCTGGACGCTGCAGACGCCGAATGGGCCGCAAAAGTTCGAGGTGCACGGCCCCTACGATACCGATGATGGCGACGTGCTGACCGGCTGGGCGCTGTCCGGCCGCGGCATCATCAACAAGCCGCGCTTCGAGGTCGAGCCGTTTATCCGCGACCAGCGGCTGAAGGTGATCCTGAGCAACACGCCGCCGACGCCGGTGCAGTTCGCCGCCGTCTACCCGCACAAGAAGCTGCAGGATCCGAAGGTGCGGCTGCTGCTCGATTTCATGGCCGAGCGCTGCCAGCGGCTGATCAGGGATATTCTGGCCGGCAAATGATCGCCGGCTGGCCGGTTGCTTTCCGTCCAGCCGGCGAGATAATTCTCCAGGAATCTCGCTCAACAGGGAAAAGCGATGGCCAACGGCGCCACAATGTGTCTCGCCGTTTCACTGTCTCCGGAAGCCGCCCCTTCCCATCCGCCCGACGCCGGCCCGGACTTCAGTCTGCTGACGCGGTTCGTGCAAGAAGCCGAAGCGGCCGGTCTGGACATGGTGTTGCTGGGCGATTCCGCACCGGTTGCAGGCGGGCCGAACCGCCAAATGCGATTCGAAGCAACGACCTTGGTGGCAGCGCTGGCGACGGTGACAAGCAGGATCGGCCTCGTCGCGGCAGCGTCGACGGTCGCCCACCAGCCCTACAACCTCGCACGCCGTTTCGCCTCGCTCGATATCATCAGCCATGGCCGCGCCGGCTGGAACGCGAGCATGTTTCCCGATCCGCGCGAGGCGGCCAATTTCAGCCGACCGGAAGGGTTTTCCGGCGACGATTTCCGCCTGCGCGCCGAGGAATTCATCGGCATCGTGCAAGGCTTGTGGAAAGGCTGGGACGCAGACGCGCTGCTGTTCGACAAAAGTGGCGGCCGCTTCTTCGATCCTGAAAAGATGCATTTGCTCGACCACAAGGGCGAATATTTTTCCGTGCGCGGGCCGCTCAACGTGGCGCGGTCGCCGCAGGACACGCCGGTGCTGGTCATGTCCGGCCTGTCCGAGCCCGACACGGATATCGCCGCCCGCACCGCCGATGTCGTCCTGCTGGATGAGGCATCGATCGAGCCGGCGAAGGCTGGCGATCTGAAGCGCCGTGCGCTTGCCTTCGGGCGCAGTCCGGAGGCGCTGAAAGTGCTGATGAACGTTACCGTCAGCGCCGAAATAACCGCCGCGCCGGACCTGTTTGCGGACGGGCTCGAAGAGTGCTTTCGCTCGAAAGCCTGCGACGGTTTCAACATCGCCATGCCGTTCACATCGGCGCTCGACGATTTCGTCGGTCTCGTGCTGCCGGAGCTTCGCCGCCGCGGCCTTGACCGGTCCGGCTACAGCGCGGCGACACTGCGCGCCCATCTCGGGCTTGCAGGGGAGGATCGGCAATGAGCGCCGGTCGAGGCCAGATGAAGCTCGGCGCCTTCCTGTGGGCGACAGGCCACCACATCGCCGCCTGGCGCCATCCGCAGGCGCATGTCACGGCTGGCATCGACATCGACCATTACGTCCAGTTGGCGCGGACGGCGGAAGCAGCCAAGTTCGACATGATCTTCTGCGAGGACGCCGCCGGCGTGCGCGAGGCCAATGTCGACATCGCCAGCCAAACGTCGCGCTCGATCGGCTTCGAGCCGATAAGCCTGCTTGCCGCGCTCGCCGTCCAGACGGAGCGCATCGGCCTCGTCTCCACGGCGTCGACGAGCTATAACGAGCCTTACGGACTGGCGCGGACCTTCCTGTCGCTCGACCATCTGAGCGGCGGCCGAGCCGGCTGGAACCTCGTCACTTCGGCGAGCCAGATCGAGGCCGCCAATTTCGGCTCGACCGGACTGCGCCCACATGCGGACCGCTACGAACGCGCGCGCGAATTCGCTGCCGTGGTTACCGGCCTTTGGCGAGGCCAGGGTGGACACGAAGGCAGAAGTTTTTCGGTGCGCGACCCGCTCGATCTGCCGCGCTCGCCACAAGGTGCACCGGTCATGGTTCAGGCGGGAGCGTCGGATGAGGGCCGCGATCTTGCCGCCCGGACCGCCGATGTGGTGTTCACTGCGGCGCAAACATTCGAGGAGGCAAAGGCCTTCTACGACGACCTCAAGGGACGGCTGGCGCCCCATGGGCGCGAGCCGGAGGACGTCAAGATCATGCCCGGCGTCGCGCCGGTCGTCGCGGCAAGCGAAGCGGAAGCCCGGGCAAGACATGATGAACTGCAGGAGCTGATACCGGACGATGTCGGTGTCGCGCTGCTTTCCAGCTATCTCAGCATATCCGATCTCGCGCGCTATCCCATCGACGGACCGCTGCCCGAGCTGCCGGCCAGCGAAGGCATGCAGAGCCGGCAGGCGCTCGTCATCGAGCAATCCCGCCGCGACAAGCTGTCCATTCGCCAGCTTGCCCGTCATTTCGCCGGCGCGCGCGGTCATTGGCGCGTCGTCGGAACTCCGGCCCAGATCGCCGACCAGCTCGAGGCACGCTTCGAGGGCGGCGCGGCAGACGGTTTCAACGTCATGCCATCCTATTTTCCCGGCGAACTCGAAGCCTTTGCCACGCTTGTCGTGCCGGAGCTGCAGCGGCGCGGGCTTTTCCGGAAGGATTATGAAGGTAGCACGCTGCGCGACCATCTGGGCTTGAAAACGCCGGCGTAAAACGACGAGCGGAACGAAAGTCGGAGATCGCCGTTTTGGGATGCTGTGCCGCGGCGATGAGGCGTCTGCGCGCATATTCGATTGACCATCCCAAACTTCGCCCTCTTTTCAAACCACGCGGACGCAACCGCCACAGGAGCCGATCATGGATGCCATCGCCACCCGCAATGACCTGCAATCCAATGCCAAGAAAGAGTGTATCGATCTTCTCAATGCCCGCCTCGCCGACGCCATCGATCTGGCCTTGATCACCAAGCAGGCGCACTGGAACGTCAAGGGACCGCAATTCATCGCCATCCACGAGATGCTCGACACGTTCCGCGAGGAGATCGACGGCCATGTCGACACCATTGCCGAGCGCGCCGTACAGCTCGGCGGCACGGCGCTCGGCACCTCGCAGGAGGTGTCGAAGGCGACTATGCTGGAGGCCTATCCGACCGACATCCACAAGACCCGAGACCATCTGGCGGCGCTGATCGACCGCTATGCCGCAACCGCCAAGCGGGCACGCGCGGCGATCGACGAGGCGGCTGGCGCGGGCGACGCCGACACCGCCGACATCTTCACCGCCTATTCGCGCTCGCTCGACAAATTGCTGTGGTTCCTTGAGGCGCACACGCAGGAGAAGGAATAGCCAAAACGTCAGCCAGCCATCGCCTTGCGGTGAGAGGCTTTGGACTGAGCGGACGGTGCCGCCGCATGGCCGGCCAACGCTGTCATAATCTCGGCTACGGCGAGTGCGGCGATCACCTGCGGGCGCTTGTCCTTAACGGCATCGCCGCCGATCGGCGAGACGAGGTGGGCAAATTCCGCCTCGCTTCCGTCCGCCGATTTCAGGAACCAGTTCCGGAACGTCGCCTTCTTGGTTCTGGAGCCGATCATGCCGACATAGGCGGCATCCCGGCGTTTCAGAGCCTCGGCGACGATCAGGAAGTCCAGCGCGTGGTCATGTGTAAGGACGACGAAGGCGGATCCAGCCGGGGCTTCGCGCACCATCGCCTCAGGCATCGGCGTCAGCTTGGTTTCGACCGCTTCCGGCATGCCTTTGAGCGCCTCGGCTCGCGTCTCGACAACGACGACATGCACCGGCAGCAAGGCCATCGCGGAGGCCAGCGCCTGGCCGACATGGCCGCCCCCGAGGATGTAGACATGCGGTCGCTGCGCTTCCTCGGTTTCCGCCGCCGCAACCAGCTTGGCTTCAAGCGCGGGGTCGACTAGCTGGATCAGCAGCTCGACCCTGCCGCCGCAGCACTGCCCGATGTCCGGGCCGAGCGCGATGTCGAGGGTGGCGCGGATATCCCTCCCCCTTGAGGGGAGGGTGGCGGCGAAGCCGCCGGGTGGGGTCGCCGCGGCAGTGCTCGACGCGCTGGCGGTACCTTCTGAGACGACCCCCTCTGGCCGCTCCGCGGCCATCTCCCCCTCAAGGGGGGAGAAAAGCATCTGTCGCGCTTTGTCGATCGCCATGTATTCGAGCTGGCCGCCGCCGATCGTACCGAAAGTGGCCGATCCTGAGACGAGCATGAAGGCACCCGTCTCGCGCGGCGTCGAACCTTTTGTCCGGGCCACCTCAACGAAGGCGACCCGGCCGGCGCCGGCAAGAAAGGCTTTCAGGCTCTGCACTTTCGCGTTCATCATTTGCGTTCCCTATCGGGAAATATAGAGTTTTTCGGCCTGAATTGCACGTTTTCCGGGATTCAAGTGCCGGTTTTGGCTTCCCGCTTCAGCCGTTCGATCGCCATCAGCACACGCTCCGGCGTGGCCGGCGGGTCGAGGCGCGGGCAGATCTTGTGGCTGGCAACGCTCGCAACTGCGTCCGACAGCGCATGCAGCACCGACATTGCGAGCGGAAAGGGCGGCTCGCCGACCGCCTTGGAGCGGTGCACCGTCGGCTCGCCTGCTTGCGCCCAGTCGGCCAAAGTCACATTAAAAATCTTCGGCCGGTCCGACGCGAGCGGGATCTTGTAGGTCGATGGCGCATGGGTGCGCAGCCGCCCCTTGTCGTCCCACCACAGTTCCTCCGTCGTCAGCCAGCCCATGCCCTGGATGAAGCCGCCCTCGATCTGGCCGAGGTCGATGGCGCGGTTCAGCGAGCGGCCGGTTTCGTGCAGGATGTCGGTGCGCTCGACGACATATTCGCCGGTCAGCGTATCGACCGAGACTTCCGAGCACGCGGCGCCATAGGCGAAATAGTAGAAGGGATGGCCCTCGCCCTTGTCGCGGTCCCAATGGATTTTCGGCGTCTTGTAGAAACCCGCCGCCGAAAGCTGGATGCGCGCCATATAGGCCTGCCTGACGAGATCGGCGAAGGCGATCTCCTGGTTTCCGATGCGCACGCGGTTGGGCAAGAACAGCACCTGGTCGCGCGGCACCTGGTATCTCTCGACGGCGAAATTGATCAACCGGTCCTTGATCTGGCGGGCGGCATTCTGCGCCGCCATGCCGTTGAGATCGGAGCCGGAAGACGCGGCGGTGGCCGAGGTGTTCGGCACCTTGCCGGTCGTCGTCGCGGTGATCTTGACCTGATCGAGGTCGATCTGGAACTCTTCCGCCACGACCTGCGCCACCTTGACATAGAGGCCCTGCCCCATCTCGGTGCCGCCGTGGTTCAGATGCACCGAACCATCGGTATAGACATGCACCAGCGCGCCGGCCTGGTTGTAGTGGGTGGCGGTGAACGAGATGCCGAACTTGACCGGCGTCAGCGCCAGTCCGCGCTTGATGAAGCGGCTGTTGGCATTGAAAGCATCGATGGTGCGGCGGCGCCTCGCATAGTCGGAACTCGCCTCCAGCTCGGCGACGATGCGGTGGATGATGTTGTCCTCGACCGTCTGGTGATAGGGCGTGATGTTTCGGTCGCTGGTGCCGTAGAAATTCTTTTTGCGGATTTCGAGCGGGTCCTTGCCGAGGGCAAACGCAACTTCGTCGATGACGCGCTCGGCGCCGACCATGCCTTGCGGGCCGCCGAAGCCGCGAAAGGCGGTGTTCGATACCGTATTGGTGTAGAGCGGCGCCGATTGCGCGTGCACCGCCGGCCAGAAATAGGTGTTGTCGCAATGGAACAGCGCGCGGTCGGTGACCGGGCCGGAGAGGTCGGCCGAGAAGCCGCAGCGCGCCGCGAACATGAAATCGACGCCCAGAATATTGCCCTCGTCGTCGAAGCCGACCTCGTAGTCGACGAGGAAATCGTGGCGTTTGCCGGTGGCGATCATGTCGTCGTCGCGGTCGGGCCGGATTTTCACGGCCCGATGATGTTTCTTCGCGGCGATAGCGGCCAATGCCGCAAACTGATTGCCTTGCGTTTCCTTACCGCCGAAAGCGCCGCCCATCCGGCGGATTTCCACCGTCACCGCGTGGCTCGGAACACCGAGCGCGTGGCTGACCATGTGCTGGATTTCGCTCGGGTGCTGGGTCGAGGAATAGATGGTGACGTCGTGGTCCTCGCCAGGGATGGCCAAGGCGATATGGCCTTCGAGATAGAAATGCTCCTGGCCGCCTATGCGCATCTTTCCCTTCAGCCGGCGCGGCGCCGCCTTGATCGCAGCCGCTGCATCACCGCGCTTCAGCGTCAGCGGCGGCGTGACCAGCTTATCCATCCGTGGATCGAGCTCACCGACATCGGCGACGAACGGCAATTCCTTGTATTCGACCTTGGCCAGCCTCGTTGCACGGCGCGCCTGCTCGCGGGTTTCGGCAATGACGCAGAAGATCGGCTGGCCAAAGAATTGCACCTTGCCGTCGGCCAGCACCGGCTCGTCGTGACGGCCGGTCGGCGAAATGTCGTTCTCGCCTGGCACGTCGCTCGCCGTCAGCACGTCGATGACGCCGGGTGCGGCGCGCACCGCCGAAAGGTCCATGCTGGTGATGGTGGCATGCGTCGCCGTCGAAAGCCCAAGGCAGCCATGCAGCGTGCCGGCCGGTTCCGGCATGTCGTCGATATAGACGGCCGTGCCACTGACATGCTTGTGCGCGGAATCATGGCGCTGGTCGGTGGCGACGCCGCCGGCGATTTTTTTTGCCTTCAGGTTTGGCGTGGCGTGCTTGTTCATCATGCCGCCTCGTGCCGTGATACCTGGATCGGCGCCCGGGTGCCGGTGGTTTCGGCAAAGAAGCGCAGCAGCAGGTTGCGCGCCGCCAGCGCCCGGTATTCGGCGCTTGCCCGCATGTCGGTCAGCGGCGTGAAATCGTCGGCATACGCGGCCATCGCCGCCTCGACCGTCGCTTCCGTCCAGGGCTTGCCAAGCAATGCCTTTTCGACGCCAAAGGCTCGCTTCGGCGTTGCCGCCATGCCGCCGTAGGCGATGCGCACATCCGCCACCGTGTCATCCTCGGCGAGCTTCAGGATAAACGCGCCTAGCGCTGCTGTGATGTCTTCGTCGCGGCGCTTGGTGATCTTGTAGACGGCAAATTTCGTCTCGCTGCCTGGCACCGGGACATGCACGGCCTCGACGAATTCGCCGGGCTGCCGGTCCTGTCGGCCATAAGCGATGAAAAAATCCTCCAGCGGGATCGTCCGCCGCTTGTCGCCGCGGCGCAGCGTCAGGCGGGCACCGAGTGCGATCAGCGGCGGCGGCGTGTCGCCGATCGGCGAACCGTTGGCGATATTGCCGCCGATGGTGCCCATGTTGCGCACCTGATCGCCGCCGATGCGATCGAACAGCGGGCCGAGCGCCGTGATGCGTTTCGCCAGCATCGAGAAGGCTTCGCTATAGGTGACACCGGCGCCGATCGAGATGACGCCTTTGTCCTCGGAAATCCCGCACAGACCGTCGAGATTGCCGATGAAAATCGCCGGCGCAATATCGCGCATGTGCTTGGTCACCCAAAGGCCGACATCGGTCGAACCCGCGACGATAGTGGCTGCCGGCTCCTTGACCAGCACGCTGGCCAGATCGTCGGCATTGGCCGGCACGATCAGCCGCATGCTGCCGGAGCCGATCTCGATGCGCGAACCGTCCTTCATCGCTTCGAGCTTAGCCGTGACTGACTTGCGCTCCGCCGCCAGCGGATCCTTTGCCGCCGGGCCGTAGCTGGAGATGGCACGTGCGGCGCGCATGATCGCCTCGTAGCCGGTGCAGCGGCAGAGATTGCCTTGCAGCGCCTTTTCGATGGCGGCGTCCGACGGCTCCGGCGTCCGCATCCACAGAGCATAAAGCGACATGACGAAACCCGGTGTGCAGAAGCCGCATTGCGAGCCGTGGAAATCGACCATCGCCTGCTGCACGGGATGCAGTTTTCCTGCGTCGCCGCGCAGATGCTCGACGGTCACTACATGCGTGCCGTCTAGCGAGCCAAGGAAGCGGATGCAGGCATTGACGCTTTCATAGACCAGTGTTCCACCGGAGAGCCTGCCGACCAGCACCGTGCAGGCGCCACAGTCGCCCTCGGCGCAACCTTCCTTGGTGCCGCGCAGCGAGCGGTCGAGCCGCAGCCAGTCGAGCAGGGTCTGGTCGGGTGCAACCGTGCCGAGCGCGACGTCCTCGCCATTGAGGATGAAGCGGATTTCGTTGCGTGTCTTGATCCCTGCCATCTCAGCTTCCCCGGTAGGTCGAATAACCGTACGGCGACAGAAGCAGCGGCACATGATAGTGCATCGGCTCGGCCATACCGAAGCGGATCGGCACATGGTCGAGGAAGGCCGGTTCCGGCAGTTTTGTCCCTTGCCGGCGCAGATAATCGCCGGCCGCAAAGACCAGCTCGTATTCGCCGGTACGGAATTCCGCGCCGGCAAGCAGCGGAGCATCGCAACGGCCGTCATCATTGGTGACGACCGTTTTCAGATGCGTCCGGGCCTGACCGTCAAGATGATAGAGCTCGATCGACAGACCGGCCGCCGGTTTACCGGCCGCAGTGTCGAGGACGTGGGTCGTCAGGCGCCCGCCTTCGGCTTTCGACGTTTCCGCCACTGGCTGCTCCATTCCCTGCACAGTCGAACACTATTCATGAATTGTGCGCCAATTAAAGGCGATGCATAAGTCCCGGTCGAGCGGACCGCGACAAAAACACTTTCAAAAATTTCGGGGGAATGCGCAGGCACTCCTTTCGACTATCCTGATCACAATTTCCGGCAGGAGCGAGAATGCGTTACGAACGAGACATGCGCGGCTACGGAGCCAATCCGCCGGATCCGAAATGGCCCGGCGGGGCGCATGTCGCGGTGCAGTTCGTCGTCAATTACGAAGAGGGCGGCGAGAATTGCGTCCTGCACGGCGACAAGGCTTCGGAGGCTTTCCTGTCGGAGATCGTCGGCGCCGCGCCCTGGCCCGGCCAGCGCCACTGGAACATGGAATCGATCTACGAATACGGCGCCCGAGCGGGCTTCTGGCGATTGCTGCGCCTATTCAGCGCGGCGCAAGTGCCGGTCACCTGCTATGGCGTCGCCACGGCCCTGGCGCGTTCGCCCGACCAGGTTGCGGCGATGCAGGAGGCCGGCTGGGAGATCGCTTCGCACGGGCTGAAATGGATCGACTACCGCGACCATGCGCCAGAAGACGAGCGCCGCGACATGGAGGCGGCGATCCGGCTGCATTATGAGGTGACAGGGGCGCGGCCGACCGGCTGGTACACCGGCCGCACCTCGATCAACACGGTGCGGCTGGCGGCGGAAGAGGGCGGCTTCGATTATGTGTCGGACACCTATGACGACGAACTGCCCTACTGGTTCGAGCATGCGGCACCGGACGGGTCGGCGAAGCCGCAGCTGGTCATCCCCTATACGCTCGACGCCAACGACATGCGCTTTGCCACGCCGCAAGGCTTCAACTCGGGCGACCAATTCTTTGCCTATCTCAAGGATAGTTTCGATACGCTCTATGCCGAGGGCAAGGCAGGACGGCCGCGCATGATGAACATCGGCCTGCACTGCCGCCTCGTCGGCCGGCCGGGCCGGGTCGCGGCACTGAAGCGCTTCATCGACTACGTCAAATCACACGACAAGGTCTGGCTGGCACGGCGCATCGACATCGCAAAACATTGGCAGGAGACGCATCCGTTCCGGTTGCCGGCGCTGCGCCCGTCGAAAATGGAATTCGAGGCCTTCGTCCATACATTTGGCGGCGTGTTCGAGCATTCGCCGTGGATTGCCGAGCGCGCTTATGAGCTGGAGCTCGGCCCGGCGCATGACAGTGCCGGCGGCCTGCACAATGCGCTCTGCCGCGTCTTTCGCGCGGCAAGCGAGGCCGAGCGGCTTTCCGTGCTCAATGCCCACCCCGACCTTGCCGGAAAACTGGCGCAGGCCAAGCGGCTGACGGCGGAATCCTCGAGGGAACAGGCTTCGGCCGGCCTCGACGCGCTGACCGACAAGGAGCGCGAGCTGTTCGCAAAACTCAATGCCGCCTACGTCACCAGTTTCGGTTTCCCCTTCATTATTGCGGTGAAAGGCAAGACCAAGGGGGAGATCCTGGCCGAGTTCGAGGCGCGTATTGGCAACAGCCACGATGTCGAATTCGAAACCGCCTGCAGACAGGTCGAGCGCATCGCGCTGCTTCGTCTCAAGGACATGCTTCCGCAATAGGCTTTGGCTGCCGCGATAGGCCCTGGCTTCCGCAACAGGCTTGAATTTATGGATATGATGAAAATGGCCGAGCGAACCTATTATGCGCCGCAGGGCGGACATCCCGGCCAGAGCGAATTGCTGACCGGCCGCGCTGTGTTCACACAGGCCTATGCCGTCATCCCCAAGGGCGTGATGCAGGACATCGTCACCAGCGCCTTGCCGTTCTGGGATGGGACACGCGTCTGGGTGCTGTCGCGGCCGCTGTCGGGTTTTGCCGAGACGTTTTCGCAATACATCGTCGAGCTCGCGCCTGGCGGCGGCAGCGACCACCCTGAGCTTGACGCCGCCGCCGAAGGTGCGCTGTTCGTGGTCGAAGGCGAGCTAAGCGTTTCGCTTGCCGGCAAGAAACATAGCTTAAGGCCGGGCGGCTTTGCCTTCCTGCCGCCGGCGAGTGGGTGGACGGTGCACAATGAAAGCGGCGCCGCCGTCCGCTTCCACTGGATCCGCAAGACTTATGATGCAGTCGACGGCATCGAGCCGCCGCAAGCGTTCTTTGTCAACGAACAGGACATCGCGCCGACGCCGATGCCGGGTACCGAAGGCCGATGGGCGACCACGCGCTTCGTCGATCCGGCCGACATGCGCCACGACATGCATGTCACCATCGTCACGCTCGAGCCGGGCGCGGTCATTCCTTTCGCCGAGACGCATGTCATGGAGCACGGGCTCTATGTGCTGGAGGGCAAGGCGGTCTATCGTCTCAACCAGGACTGGGTCGAGGTCGAGGCTGGCGATTATATGTGGCTGCGCGCCTTCTGCCCGCAGGCTTGTTATGCCGGCGGGCCAGGCAAATTCCGCTATCTCCTCTACAAGGACGTCAACCGCCACGCCAAGCTTGGCAGCGCCGGCGTCGCGAGACCTACACCATGACCCGCATCGTCGCGCGGCCGCTGACCCGCGAGAATTTCGCCGAATTCGGCGACGTCATCGATATGGGCGGCGACAACCATTATCCGATCAATGGCGGCAAGGCCGAGCGCTACCATGACCTCGCCACCGCGGAAGCACGAGGGCCGAATGCGCGCGTGCTGATCTCGATGGTGCGTGGCACGCACTATGAGCTGCCGTTGAAGCTTACCATGGTGGAGCGCCATCCGTTTGGCAGCCAGGCCTTCATCCCGCTGTCACCACGGCCGTTCCTGGTCGTCGTCTGCCATGACGGCGAGGAGGGCCCGGGCGAGCCGCATGCCTTCATCACCGCGCCCGGGCAAGGCATCAACTATCCGCGCAATTTGTGGCACGGCGTGCTGACGCCGATCGGCGAGCCGCAGGACTTCCTGGTCGTCGACCGTGGCGGCGACGACTCCAATCTCGAAGAGTGCCATTTCTCGCACGCCTACGAGATACATCTTCCCGATGGGAGCCGGTGATGACCGACATTTCGCTGATCGACCGCCTGCTCGATGTCATAGAGCACGACATCGTGCCGAAGACGGCCGAGGGCGTCGCGCATGGCAACAAGTTGTTCGGCGCGGCGATCCTGCGCAAGGACGACCGCTCGCTGGTGCTTGCCGAAACCAATAACGAGACCGAAAACCCGCTCTGGCACGGCGAGGTGCACTGCCTGAAGCGCTTCTACGAACTGCCGAAAGCCGAGCGCGTCGACACCAGGGAGGCTATCTTCCTCGCCACCCACGAGCCCTGCTCGCTCTGTCTGTCGGCGATCACCTGGACCGGCTTCGACAATTTCTTCTATCTGTTCAGCCACGAGGACTCGCGCGACAGCTTCGACATCCCGCACGATTTGAAGATCCTGAAAGAGGTCTTCACCCTCGATCCCGGCGGCTACAATGCCGAGAATGCCTATTGGAAGAGCTTTTCGATCCGCAAATTGGTGCGCTCGCTGCCGGACCCCGAGCGCGGTCGGCTGGAAGCGCGCATCCACACAATATCAACGCGCTATGACGAATTGTCCGGCGCCTATCAGGCCGGCAAGGACGAAAACGACATTCCGCTGAATTGACGCGGATTGACCAGCCGAATTCGTTGACTGGCCCATGACGCGCTCTCACGGGCTCCATCATCTGGCGCTCCTGGAGTTCGCCCGCATGAAAATCGTCACTGAATTCCCCCGAAAGATCGTCGAATTTCCGGATATGGGGATCATCATGCCGGACGGCTGCCGGCTGTCGGCGCGGGTGTGGATGCCGGCCGATGCTGCCGACGACCCAGTGCCGGCAATCCTCGAACACCTGCCCTATCGCAAGCGCGACGGCACGATCTATCGTGATCAGCTGACGCATCCCTATTTTGCCGGCCACGGCTACGCCTCGATCCGCGTCGACATGCGCGGCAATGGCGATTCCGAAGGGCTGATGGACGACGAATATTCCGAGCAGGAATTGCAGGACGCTTGCGACGTCATCGCCTGGGCGGCGGACCAGCCCTGGTGCAACGGCAATGTCGGCATGATGGGCATTTCGTGGGGCGGCTTCAACTGCCTGCAGGTGGCGTCTAAGCAGCCGCCGGCGCTGAAGGCGGCCATCAGTCTCTGTTCGACGGTCGACCGCTATGCCGACGACATCCACTACAAGGGCGGCTGCCTGCTGATCGAGAATTTCGGCTGGGCCTCGACCATGCTGTCCTATTCGTCAAGGCCGCCGGATCCGTTGCTGGCCGGCGACAACAGATGGCGCGACCTGTGGCTGACCAGGCTGGAGAACCAGCCATTCCTGGCACCGCTGTGGCTGAAGCACCAGCATCGCGATGCCTATTGGAGGCGCGGCTCGATCTGCGAGGACTATTCCGCCATCCATGCCGCGGTGCTGTCGATCGGCGGCTGGCATGATGGCTATCGCAATACGATTTCCCATCTCGCCGTCAATATCGAGGCGCCGGTCAAGGGCATCGTCGGCCCGTGGATCCACAAATACCCGCATTACGCCGCGCCCGAACCGCGCATCGGCTTCCTGCAGGAGGCCTTGCGCTGGTGGGACCGCTGGCTGAAGGACATCGACACCGGCGTCGAGGCCGACCCCGCCTACCGCGCCTATGTCATGGACAGCGTGCGTCCGGCACGCTGGCATCCCGAGCGGCCGGGCCGCTGGGTCGCTGAATCGGAATGGCCGTCACCCAACATCAAGACGCAAGAGGTTGAGCTTATCGCTGAAGGCAACCACGCTATCGTCGCTTCGCCGCAAAGCTGCGGCCTCGCCGGCGGCGAATATTTCCCCTTCACCTTCGGCCCGGAACTGCCGGGTGACCAGCGCCCCGACGATGCGCTGTCGGTGTGCTTCGACCAGCCGGTGCTGACCGAAACGGTCGACATTGTCGGTGCTCCCGAAGTTGTGGTCAGCGTCTCGTCGGACCGGCGCCAGGCGAACATCGCGGTTCGGCTGTGCGACGTCCATCCGGACGGGGCATCGGAGCTGATCTCGTACGGCGTGCTCAACCTGACGCATCGCAACTCGCACGAATTTCCCGAAGCGCTGGTGCCCGGCGAAACCGTCAGCGCCCGGGTGGTGCTCGACCAATGCGCCTATCGCGTGCCGGCCGGCCATCGCTTGCGCGTTGCCGTTTCGAACGCCTACTGGCCGATGATCTGGCCGTCGCCGGAGCCGGTCCGGCTCGAATTGTCGGCCGCGACATTGATGCTGCCGGTACGCCCGCCGGCGACAGGCGACGAGGTCACCTTCCCCGCTCCCGAAGGTGCTGCGCCCTGGGCAACGGAGACGCTTCGGCCCGCCAATTCCGAGCGTCATGTCGATCGCGACGAAAAGACCGGAATGATTACGCTTTCCATCGTCGACGATTTCGGTGAGGTGCGCGACCTGGAGCATGGCCTCGCCAATGGCAGCATCGCCAGAGAGACATGGGCGATCCATCCCGACAATCCGCTGTCAGCCTCGGGCAAGACGCATTGGACCCAGACGCTGTCGCGAAATGGATGGTCGGTGCGCACCGAAACCTTCGCCGAAATGCGGTCCGACGCGCAAAGCTTCGTGGTTAGCGCCAGAATCGAAGCCTACGAAGGCGAAAAACTGGTCTTCGAGCGCAACTTCGAGGAGAAAATCCCGCGCGCACTGCTTTGAGCGCTTATAGCGATTGGTCCAATTGCGACGCACGATTTACGCCACGGCATGTCGCATTCGGTCTTGCTTACCGCTTTCCCTTACGGTCATTATTCTCCCGATAGAAATGAGAAAAACGACCATAAGGTCGGACCAGCAGAGTGAGGAACTCAACATGTCAAACGAACTGGAATATCTGAGCCGGCGCGTTGCGTCCGGCAAGCTGAGCCGTCGCGATTTTCTCGGCCGGGCAGCAGCGCTTGGCGTCACCGCAACCATCGCCAATTCGCTGCTATCCAGCGCTTCCCGCGCGGCGGGTCCGGTCAAGGGCGGCACGCTCAAGGCCGGCCTGGTCGGTGGCGAGTCCACCAACAGCCTCGATCCGGCGCTGTTTATGACGCAGGTGCCGTTCGCCTTCGGCAAGATGTGGGGCGAACTGATCGTCGAACTGTCTCCCGAAGGCAAGCTCGAGAACCGCATCGCCGAGGAGATCGGCTCGTCGGACGACGCCAAGACCTGGACGCTGAAGATCCGCGATGGCGTCGAGTTCCACAACGGCAAGAAGGTGACCGCAGAGGACGTGGCCGCCACCCTCGAACGCCATTCGGACGAGAAGTCAAAGTCCGGTGCGCTCGGTTATATGAAAGGCATCGAGAGCATCAAGGCCAGCGGCAAGGAAGTGGTGCTGACGCTGAAGGAGCCGAATGCCGACCTGCCCTACCTGCTTAGCGACTATCACCTGATCATTCAGCCGAATGGCGGCAAGGACAAGGCCGATGCCGGCATCTCGGCGGGTCCTTACAAGGTCACCACCAACGAGCCCGGCGTGCGCCATGGCGGCGAGCGCTTCGCCAATTATTGGCAGGGCGACAAGATGGGCCATGCCGACCAGATAGAGATCATCGTCATCAACGACGCCACGGCGCGCACGGCCGCCCTGCAGGGCGGCCAGGTCCACATGATCAACCGCGTCGAGCCGAAGATCGTCGATCTGATCAAGCGCGTGCCCGGCGTCACCATCCGCAACCATTCGGGACCCGGCCACTACGTCTTCATCATGCACTGCAACACCGCGCCGTTCGACAACAACGATTTGCGGATGGCGTTGAAGCTGGCGATCGACCGCGAGGAGATGCTGAACAAGGTGCTGCGTGGCTATGGCTCGCTCGGCAACGACTTCCCGATCAATGCATCGTACCCGCTATTCACCGAAATCGAGCAGCGCAAATACGATCCCGACAAGGCCAAGTTCCACTACAAGAAGTCGGGCCATGACGGTGCCGTCCTGCTCCGGACGTCGGACGTCGCCTTCCCCGGTGCCGTCGATGCTGCACAGCTGTTCCAGCAGAGTGCTGCCAAGGCCGGCATCACGCTGGAGATCAAGCGCGAGCCGGGCGACGGCTATTGGTCGGAAGTCTGGAACAAGCAGCCCTTCTGCGCCTCCTACTGGGGCGGCCGGTCGACGCAGGACCAGATGTACTCGACTGCCTATCTGTCGACGGCCGACTGGAACGACACACGGTTCAAGCGTCCGGATTTCGACAAGATGGTGCTGGCGGCTCGCGCCGAGCTCGACGAGGCCAAGCGCAAGGCAATGTACCACGACATGGCTGTGATGGTGCGCGACGAGGGCGGCCTGATCCTGCCGATGTTCAATCAGTTTATCGACGCGACGGGCGCCAAGGTTGCCGGGTGGGTGGATGATCCGCATCAGGAGTTGATGAACGGATATGCTCTGGCGAAGTGCTGGCTCGAAGCCTGAGCCCGGCCTTGCGGATATGTCCTCACCCATCGTGAAACTGGTGGCCCAGCGCATTGCGCTGGGCATTCTGCTGCTGTTGGCCGTTTCGGTCCTGATCTTCGCCGGCACCCAGATCCTGCCCGGCGACGTCGCGCAAGCCATCCTAGGACAGTCGGCGACACCGGAGTCGCTCGCCAATCTGCGCGAGCAGCTCGGCCTCAATGATCCCGCTTACATCCGTTATTTTCGCTGGCTCGGCGGCATTCTGACCGGTGATCTCGGCACGGCGATGTCGAGCGGTCAGGATATCGCAACCTCTATCAAGGGAAGGCTGTGGAACACGCTGTTCCTCGCCTTCTGGGCGGCGGTCGTCGCGGTGCCGCTGGCGATCATCCTCGGGCTGATCGCGGTGCGCTACCGCAATGGCTGGGTCGACAAGCTGATCTCGGGACTGGCGCTGGCCTCGACGTCCTTCCCGGAATTCTTCGTCGGCTATGTGCTCGTCTTTTTCTTCGCGGTGCAACATCAATGGTTTCCCGCCATTTCCACTGTCTATGACGGGATGCCTTTCGGCGAACGCATTCAGGCCATCGCACTGCCGGCGGCGGCGCTGACCCTGGTGGTGCTAGCCCATATGATGCGCATGACGCGCGCCGCGATCCTCAATGTCATGCAGTCGGCCTATGTCGAAACCGCCGAACTCAAGGGGCTTTCGGCCTTCGCGGTCATCCGCAGGCATGCCTTCCCCAATGCCATTGCGCCGATCATCAACGTCGTGATGCTCAATCTCGCTTACCTGATCGTCGGCGTCGTCGTGGTCGAAGTTATCTTTGTCTATCCAGGCATGGGCCAATACCTCGTCGACCACGTCACCAAGCGTGACGTGCCGGTGGTGCAGGCGGTCGGGCTGATCTTCGCCGCCGTCTACATCAGCCTGAACATCATCGCGGACATAGCGGCGATCATCGCCAATCCGCGCCTCAGACATCCGAAATGAGGGGGGCGGGTATGCTCGTCATCAAACGCATCCCCATCCCGGCATTGGTCGGCATCGTGCTGACGGCGCTGTTCGTGCTGGCAGCAATTTTTGCGCCGTGGATCGCGCCGCATGGCAATGCCGAGATCGTCAGCGACGTCCCTTGGGAACCGATGTCGGCGGCGCATTGGCTGGGCACCGACAATCTCGGCCGCGATCTGTTGTCGCGCATGATCTACGGCGCCCGAATCACCCTGTTCATCGCGGTGCTGGCGACCGCGCTGTCGTTCTCGCTCGGTGCCATCCTCGGCTTCTCGGCCGCGGTGTTCGGCGGCTGGTTCGACACGCTTCTGTCGCGTCTCGTCGATCTCCTGATGTCGATCCCGACATTGATCATGGCCCTTGTCGTGCTGTCGGTGCTGCCATCCAATCTGGTGACGCTGATCCTGGTCATGGGCGTTCTGGATTCGACCCGCGTCTACCGCCTGTCGAGGGCGGTCGCCGTCGACATCAACGTCATGGATTATGTCGAGGCGGCCAAATTGCGCGGCGAAGGCAGCGGCTGGATCATCTTCCGCGAGATCCTGCCCAATGCGCTGTCGCCGCTGGTTTCGGAACTCGGCCTGCGCTTCATCTATGCCGTACTGTTCCTGTCGACGCTGTCCTTCCTCGGCCTTGGCGTGCAGCCGCCTAGCGCCGATTGGGGCGGCATGGTCAAGGAAAACAAGGACGGCATCGTCTTCGGCATAGGCGCCGCCCTCATTCCGGCGGCGGCGATCGCAGCGCTGGCGATTTCCGTCAATCTCGTCGCCGACTGGGTGCTCAACCGCACGACAAGCCTGAAGGGAGGACGCGGGTAATGGCTGACAAGCAACCGAAGCCCGGGCAACCGAAGCCCGGGCAACCGAAGTCCGGCGTGCTGCTCGACATTCGCAATCTGCGCATCGAGGCCACGGTATACCCGCCGGGTGAGGCGCCGAAGAACATCGTGCTGGTGCACGATGTCTCGCTGACGCTGGAGAAGGGCAAGGTGCTTGGCCTGATCGGCGAGTCCGGCGCCGGCAAATCGACCATCGGCCTGTCGTCGATGGGCTACGGCCGCGGCGGCGTGCGCATCACCGGCGGCGAGGTCATCCTCAATGGCCGCGACATCCTGAAGGGCGGCAACGAAGGATTTCGCAAATTGCGCGGCCGCGAGGTCTGCTATGTCGCGCAATCGGCGGCAGCCGCCTTCAATCCGGCGCACAGGCTGATGGACCAGGTGGTCGAGGCAGCACTCCTGCACGGCACGGCGACGCGGGCCGAAGCCGAAAAGCGCGCCGTGGCGCTGTTCAAGAAGCTCAGCCTGCCGAACCCCGAAAGCATCGGCGAGCGCTTCCCCCACCAGGTCTCGGGCGGTCAGCTGCAGCGCGTGATGACGGCAATGGCGCTGTGCTCGGAACCCGACCTGATCGTCTTCGACGAGCCGACCACGGCGCTCGACGTGACGACGCAGATCGACGTCTTGGCGGCGATCAAGGATGCCATCCGCGACACGCATGTCGCGGCGCTCTACATCACTCACGACCTTGCCGTCGTCGCCCAGGTCTCGGACGAGATCATGGTGCTGCGCCACGGCCGGCTGGTCGAATGGGGCGGCACCCGCCAGATCATCAAGGAGCCGCGCCAGGAATACACCAACGCGCTGGTTTCGGTGCATGAGATCGAACACCAGGAGCAGAAGCCTGGCACGAGCCCGTTCCTGTCGGTCAAGAACATCACCGCCGCCTATGGCCGCAGTCACATCAAGGTGCTGAAGAACGTCTCGATCGATATTTTCCCCGGCCAGACGCTGGCGGTGGTCGGCGAGTCCGGCTCCGGCAAATCGACACTGGCGCGCGCCATCACCGGCCTCTTGCCGCCCGAACAAGGCACCGTCACCTTCGACGGACGGCCGCTCGCCAACCGGCTTGCCGACCGGCCGAAAGAGGATCTTCGCCAACTGCAGATGATCTACCAGATGGCCGACGTGGCGATGAACCCGCGCCAGACGGTCGGCACCATCATCGGCCGGCCGCTGGAATTCTATTTCGGTCTGCGCGGAAGGCAACGTGACGCCCGTGTCGCGGAACTGCTCGACAAGATCGAAATGGGCAAAGGCTATGTCGACCGCTATCCGGCCGAGCTTTCGGGCGGCCAGAAGCAGCGCGTCTGCATCGCCCGCTCGCTCGCCGCAAAGCCGAAGCTGATCATCTGCGACGAGGTGACCTCGGCGCTCGATCCGCTGGTCGCCCACGGCATACTGGAGCTGCTCCTCGGGCTGCAGAAAGAGGAAAACGTCGCCTATCTGTTCATCACCCACGACCTGGCCACGGTCAAGTCGATCGCCGATTCAATCGCCGTGATGTATCGCGGCGAAGTGGTGCGCTACGGCGCCAAGAGCACCGTGCTGACGCCACCCTTCGATGCCTACACCGATCTTTTGCTATCGTCGGTGCCAGAAATGGAGATCGGCTGGCTAGAGAAAGCGATCAAGGGACGGCGCATGGCCAGCGCGGGGAACTAGCGGGCCGCCCTTTGCGCCCGACGATCCTGTCCGGGCGTGGATTGAACGGCAGGCCCGCCCTGACTTTTCCGATTAAGCCGCATGGAGGCGCCCTTGGCGCTCAACACAAAACTATTGCTCATCATCCTCGACGGCGTGCCTTACCGGAACTGGCGACGGCTGATGGGCAATCTCGAAGGCTGGGTGCAATCAGGCGAAGCCCGCGTGTGGAAGATGCGCTCCGTGCTGCCGTCGACCTCGGCATCCTGCTATGCCTCGATCCACACCGGCGTGCCGCCTCAAGTGCACGGCATCCTGTCGAACGAGAACCGGTTTCGCGTCGAACAGCCGGACATCTTTTCCGAAGTCAGCAGGGCCGGCGGCAAGACCGGTGCGGTCACCCACTCCTACTGGTCCGAATTCTTTCGGGCCTATCCGTTCGACCTGGTCGAGGACATGGAGTTCGACCAGCCGGGCAGGCCGATCAGCCATGGCCGGTTCCACACCATGACCGGCTACAATGCCAGGAACCAGATGACGCCGAGCGACGTCGACCTGTTCGCGACGTTGACCATGCTGACCAGGCGCTACGGCATCGACTACGGCATCCTGCACAGCTGCACGCTGGACTCGATGGGCCACCGCTTCGGCCATGACTGCCACGAGATGGATCATGCCGTCTATGCAATGGACGCCATGCTCGCCGGCTTTCTGCCGCGCTGGCGGGAAGCCGGCTACGAGGTGATCGTCACCGCCGATCATGGCCAGACCGATCGCGGCCATCATGGCGGCCACGACGAGGAGATGCAGGATTTCGCACTTTACTACTTCGGATCCGGCGAGGGTCCGGAAGCCAATACGCTGCTCGATCAGCTGCAGCTCGCGCCGACGGTGCTTGTGCGCCTCGGCGTGCCGGTGCCGGCGACGATGAAGGCCGAGCCATTCCTGAGCTGAGCGCGCGCCCTCTTCTCCCTCTGGCAACGCTCCCGCTCTTCAGTTAGCCTCCGCAAATATACGGGCGGATGCGGTGAACCTTTTTGGGCCGATCAGCGACAGAGCAGGCAGGAGCCAGGCGGCTCGACCGGCGATGACGGCCGCGGAGACCGATCGCGCGCTTGTCGAGCGGGTCGCGAAAGGTGACCGTGCCGCCGTGCGGCTCCTGTTCATGCGCCACCACGCGCGGGTCTACCGCTTCGTGGCACGCCAGACGGGATCGGAACTGATGGCCGACGATATCGCGAACGAGGTGTTCCTCGAACTCTGGCGGCAGGCACCGGCCTTCGAGGGGCGCTCGGAGGTCTCGACATGGCTGCTCGGCATTGCCCGCTTCAAGGCGCTGTCCCTGCTGCGCAAGAAGAAGGAAGACTGGATCGACGACGATGACGCGGCCCGGGTCGCCGACGGCGCCGACACGCCGGAAGTCGTGACGATGAAGGAAGACAAGGCCGCCGCCTTGCGACGCTTTATCGATGCCATGCCGGAAGAGCACCGCACGGTGATCGACCTTGCCTATTATCACGGGCAATCGGTGAGCGAGATCGGCGAGGTACTCGGCATCCCGGTCGCAACGGTCAAGACCAGGATGTTCTACGCCCGCAAGAAACTCGGCGAAGCCCTCAAGGCCGCCGGTTACGACAGGGGGTGGCCATGAGCGCCGCTGAAAAAATGTCACGCCGCGACGAAATGGAAATGCTGCTGCCGTTTTATCTGAACGGCTCGCTGGAGGGCACCGAGCTCGAAGCCATCGAGGAATGGCTGGCGAGCGATCCGGCGGCGATGGCCGCACTAGGCGAGGCCGAGGCCGAATTCTCCGGCACCGCTGCCGCAAACGAGGCAATCCGCCCGCCGGCCGATGCGCTCAGCCGCTTTGCCAAGGCGCTCGACGCCGAGGCCGGCCCGTCCCGCGCGCCTGCGGCATCGTCCTGGCTGGCGCAAGCCTGGAGCCGCTTCATGGCGGTGCCGGTCGGCGTCGCCTGGGCCGCGGCCGCGGTGCTGCTGGCCCTGGTCGTCGCGCAATCCTTTGTGCAGACCGGCAACAGAGGTGGCGATTTCGAGATTGCCGGATCGGAAGACGACCTGGCCAAAATGCCGTTTGCACTTGTGAAGTTCAAACCGGATGCGAAGCTGTCCGACATCATCGCTTTTCTCGACCAGAACCAATTGAAGATCGCCGGCGGGCCGACCGCCGACGGTGTCTTCCGCCTCGGCGTTCCGGCCAAGACCGCCGCCGACTATCAGAAGCTGCTTGGCCTTATTGCCGCCCAGCCTTTCACCGAAGCTGCGCTGGAGGGAAGGAAACCGGCTGATGGCGGCTAAGGCGGTCATTCGATTGACGGCAGCGATGACAATCTTCGCCGCGTCCGCAATGGCGCAGACCAATGACCCGAACCTCACCCAGGCTGAGATCGACTGCCTGAACCGGGGAAATGCTGCCAACGCCGACTGCGCCAAGGATGGCGGCGCCGTGAAGGATGGCGGCAAAGCGCTGGCTCCTGGAATAACGGGCGCGGTGTTTCTTCCGGACTTGATTGTCGACCTGTTCCCCAATCCTGCCGTAGTCACCGAGGCGCCTATACCTCCTGGCAATACTGCAACCCCACCCGCCGTCGCGCCGGCAATACAGGCTGCCGCGCCGGGCGGTCCGGTCGTAGCACCCACCGATCTTGTCGCAACCGAGCCGCCGCGCGCCGTGATCGGCGATTTCGTGCCCGACGAGGTGCTGGTCACGGTCAATGGCGATGCCGGCGCGGTCCAGCAGATCGCGGCCTCGTTCGGCCTCGAGATACGCTCGCAGCGGCAGTCGCGGCTGCTCGGCAACACGCTGGTGCGCTTCGGCATTCCCGATGGCCGCCCGGTCGGCGTCGTGCTGGCGCAACTTGCCGCCGACGGCCGTACTTTGCGGCGTGAGGCCAACCATGTCTACTCGCTGCAGCAGGCGGCCAGCATCGTCAATTATGCGTTCGAGCGCATTGCGCTCGATGCCGACAAAGCCAGCGGCGAGAATGTACGCGTCGGCGTCATCGACACCGGCATCGATGACGGCAATCCGGCGCTCTCCGGCGTCATCGCCGGGCAGTTCGATGCCATGCCCGACGTGCCGATCAAGGCGCGCGACCACGGCACTTCGGTCGATGGACTGATTGCCGGCACCGGCGCGTTCAAAGGCATGGCGCCGGGTGCCAGGATCTATCACGCCCGCGCCTTCGAGGGCGGCAAGTCGACCATGGACGTCATCCTTTCGGCGCTCGACTGGGCGGCGGAGCAGGATGTCCGCATCATCAATATGAGCTTCGTCGGTCCGAAGAACGACCTGCTCGGCATCGCCTGCCGCAATGCGCGCGCGTTTGGCATCGTGCTGGTTGCGGCCGCCGGCAATAACGGACCGAAGGCGCCCTATGGTTATCCGGCCGCCTTCGACGGCGTGATGGCGGTGACGGCCACCGATGCCAAGGACGGGCTGATGCCGCAGGCCAATCGCGGCGCCTATGTCTTCATCTCCGCTCCCGGCGTCGAGATGGTAGCGCCGAGCGGCGCCGGCTCGGACGTGGTGACCGGGACGTCCTTCGCCGCAGCGATCGTGACCGGCGCCGTCGCCAACCTGTTCCATGCCGCACCCGACCGTTCGGCCGACTGGGTCGAGAAAGCACTTGCCGCCACCGCCAGGGATCTCGGCCCCAAGGGGCGGGACAATGATTTCGGCTTTGGCCTGCTGAATACCAAGGCGGCCGAGGCGGCGAAGGAATAGCCCGCTCAAGTCGCGTTTTGCTGAGGACGTAGCAGAAAATAGAATGCGGCGATGTGCGTTATCATCAGCAGCGGTACGTAGATGATCGGGATCGCGTAGGTGGCGCCCAGTTCGCCTGCGCGTGCAGGAAGGCCGATCTGGACGGCATGGTAATAGTCGACGATGAGGTCGACCGTCCCTGCGACATTGAAGGCGACGACTAACGGCCAGAAGAGCGGGCGTATCCTCACCGTGAGCAGCGCCAGCATGGCCAGCACGCCAGTCGCGAAATCGCCGTAGGCGGCGAATACGGCGAAGTCGGTGGGCAGATTGGGGCTTACGACACCTGGAACCATGAAGACGAGCCCGAAGAAGCGGAAGCTGTGCAGCGTAGCGATGGCGCGTTGCGCCGCGACCCGGTCCATCGACCTGAGCCACGGCAAACCGTACGCGCCGAAGCAAAGCAGCCACGCGACATAGCCGAGAGCAAGATGGGTTTGGAACACCATTTCCGTGGACATTTGGCCTTCTCTCAACAGTTGATTCACGCGGCTTTAAGCCCGCTACCGCAATTCGACTATCCGGTGTAATCACAACAACCTATGAAGCAGAACTACACAGTCCGACATGGTGCGCTGGAGGGCGTCGAGGCGTTCCTGGCCGTCGCCAGGCGCCTCAGTTTCCGCCGTGCCGCCGCCGATCTCGGCGTGACGCCATCCGCCGTGAGCCAGACGGTGCGCGCGCTGGAAGCCCGCCTGGGCACGGCGCTGTTCGTCCGCACGACGCGGAGCGTTGGTTTAACCGAGCCTGGCCAGCGGTTCCTCGACCGTGCCGGCCCGGCGTTCGAAGAGCTTGTCGCGGCCGGCGAGGCCGCCCGCGATATCGGCCAGCGGCCGACCGGTCTGCTGCGCCTGTCTGTGCCCCGCGCTATCGTGCCGCTGATGTTGGAGCCGCTGATCGCGTCGTTCTGCCAAGCCTATCCTGAGATCGAACTGGAGATCGCCGTGAGCGACCAGATGGTCGATCTCGCGACCGGCGGGTTCGATGCCGGCATCCGCCTCGGCCAGCTCATCGCCGCCGACATGGTCGCGGTGCGGCTGACAGCGCCGTTCTCGTTCGTGGTCGTCGGCAGCCCTGACTATTTTGAGCGCCACGGCCGTCCCGAGCGTGTCGACGACTTGCGCCACCACGCCTGCTTACGCTTGCGCCGCTCGAATGGCAGCATCGCGCCCTGGTCGTTCATCGACGGCAACGGCGCGATCGAAGCGGTCGTCTCAGGCCCGCTGATCGCGCACGACTATTCGACGTTGGTCGGGGCTGCGATGCGGGGCGTCGGGCTGGCGCAGACACCGCGACCACTCGCCGAAGGTCTGATAGCCGAAGGAAAACTCCAGTCGGTGCTGGACAGCGTCGCCACGACGACGCCGGGTGTCTTCCTTTATCATCCCGGCAAGCGCCAAGTCCTGCCGAAGCTGCGCGCCTTCATCGATCACCTCAAATCCGCGGCCTGAGACCAGGACGCACCCGCTGGTGCTGGCCAACAGCCGCCAAGAGTCGACCTCGGCCGTTCAGAGTGATTGCCTCTAGGCCGGCGCGCCGGCGACCGATCCCCTGACCACCAGGTCGACCGGCCAGACTTCGCCGCGAGCGCCCTCCTCCAGGCCGGAAATCCGCGCCGCCAGCCGTTCGGCGATGCGCGCGCCGGCGAGGCGGATCGACGAACGCGTCGTCGACAGCGGCACCGAAAAATTTTCCGGCTTCAGCCAGGGAAAGACGTCGTCATGGGCGATCAGCGACAGGTCGCCCGGAATGGTCAGGCCGAGATCGCGCACCGCGCGCACCACGCCGAGCGCCATGATCAGGCTGGAGCAGGCGATCGCCGTCGGCGCGTCACTTTGTTCCAGCAAGCGCCGGGCGGCGCGGTAGCCGTTCTCCTCGGTCATGGTGAGCGAACAGACATGCTGATCACGAAGCACCAGGCCGCTCGCCGCAAGCGCGCGGCGCACGCCGCGCTCGCGATGGATGGCGAAGGTCTCGCGATCGTCGCCGTTGATCAGCGCCAGACGCCTATGACCGAGCTGAACGAGTAGCCGCGCCGCCTCGTGGAAGGCGCCCTCATTGTCGATGTCGGTGAACGGATAGTCGAAATCGAAGCCTTCGCTGCGGCCATGGACGATGAAAGGAATGCCGAGCGTATTGACCAGCGCCACCCGCCGGTCGGCCGGCCTCGGCGACGAGATATAGACCGCGTCGACCTGCCGGTTGGCGACAATGCGGCGGTACGTCGTCTCCTGGTCGTCGGCATCGGCCGGTGACAGCACCAGGTCGAGCTCGTGCGAACGCGCATAGTCGCCGAGGCCGGACAGGAACTCGACGAAATGCGGGTCGATGTCGACGGTCGTCCCCGTCGGCAGAACATAGCCGATCATGCCGGTCTTGCCGGTCGCCAGCCGACGGGCGCTCGGATTGGGGCGATAGCCGTGACGCTTGGCGGCATCGACCACCCGCCGGCGCGTTTCCTCGTTGACTTCGGGGTAGCCGTTCAATGCGCGGCTCACCGTAGTCTGCGAAAGCGCCAGCATGTGGGAGAGCTGCTTGAGGTTCACCGGAGGCCTCCAAACCTCAAAGCGCTTTTAATCTGAATCGAGCTGGCCGCTACGAACCGCGTTGCCGAGCGCACTGACCATACGCACGGTTCGGACCGGTTTGAAGCCGAATTTGCTGCTGCACCGCCAGAAAACTGTGCTGCAGCGCACTTTTGCCGGCACTCGGCCGCAGAAATTAAATCGATTAGTCTGGCTTTCTCTTGACTCCGGATCAATTCAGTGGCGTGATCAAAATCACCAAAGCGCTTTGGAAGACTCTACGAAAGGTTGCAGTTCCTTTCCGACTGAGTCACAGTCCTGCAGCGCCGGCGGACGGAATGGAGGTTTCGTTCGGTGTTTGTCACCACTGGGAGGGAATACCGATGAAGAAAATGCTTCTGCTGGGCGCTGCGTTTGCCACGCTTGCGCTCGCCATGCCGGCGCAAGCCGAATTGAAGTTCAAGCCGGGCGAAGATCCCCGTTTCAACTGGGCGAACTACGAAGAGCTCAAGAAAGTCGACCTCAAGGGCGAGACGCTGACGATCTTCGGACCGTGGCGCGGCGAGGACGAAGGGCTTATCCGCACCGTCCTCGATTACTTCTCCGAAGCCACCGGCGCCGAGATCAAGTACTCCTCGTCGGAGAATTACGAGCAGCAGATCGTCATCGACACGCAGGCCGGCAGCCCGCCCAACATTGCCGTGCTGCCGCAGCCGGGCCTGATCCAGGATCTGGCATCGAAGGGCCTTTTGACGCCGCTCGGCGACGACACGGCCAACTGGGTCAAGGACAATTACGGCGCCGGCCAATCCTGGGTCGACCTCGGCACGTTCAAGGACAAGGACGGCAAGCCCGGCTTCTTCGCCTTTCCGTATAAGGCCGACGTGAAGTCGCTGGTCTGGTACTCGCCGGACAATTTCGAGGAAGCGGGCTACAAGGTGCCGAAGACGCAGGAAGAGCTTGCCGAGCTCGAAAAGAAGATCATCGGCGACGGCGGCACGCCATGGTGCATCGGGCTTGGTTCGGGCGGCGCCACCGGCTGGCCGGCGACCGACTGGGTCGAAGACATCATGCTGCGCACCCAGACGCCCGAGACCTACGACAAATGGGTGAAGAACGAAATTCCGTTCAACGATCCGGCAGTGGTCAACGCCATCGACATTTTCGGCAAGATCGCGACCGACGACAAGATGGTCGAGGGCGGCGCCAAGGCGGTTGCGGCGACCGATTTCCGTGACAGCCCGAAGGGCCTCTTCTCGGTGCCGCCGAAATGCTATCTGCACCACCAGGCATCGTTCATCCCGACCTTCTTCCCGCAAGGCACCAAGATCGGCGAGGATGCCGACTTCTTCTATTACCCGCCCTACGCCTCCAAGCCCGAGCTCGGCACTCCGGTGCTCGGCGCCGGCACGCTGGCCATGATCACTAAAGATAGCAAGAGTGCCCGCGCGTTCATCGAATTCCTGAAGCTGCCGCTCGCTCATGAGATCTGGATGGCACAGGGCGGCTTCGTGACGCCGTTCAAGTCGGTCAACAAGGACGCCTATGCTAGCGACGCGCTGAAGAAGCAGGGCGAGATCCTGGCCAACGCCTCGACCTTCCGCTTCGACGGGTCCGACCTGATGCCGGGCAAGATCGGCGCCGGTGCGTTCTGGACCGGCATGATCGACCTGGTCGGCGGCAAGTCCGCCCAGGACGTCGCCACTGACATCCAGAAAAGCTGGGACGCGATCAAGTAAGCGGCCGGCTTGAGTTCCCAATGTGATGTGGTCCGGGCCTCAAACGGCCCGGACCCTACCCGGTGCTTGGCGTCGCGTCGATTGTCGTGAGTACAACACATTCCGGCATGACGCGCGCCCAGTGACCTGCTTTCCGGCTGGTCGCGCTCCAGACAACTGAATCGGCGCATGATCCCGTCGCCAAAGCCATTCTCGACTGGCGGATCCGTGCGCAGGGGGAGGGACCCATGGCGGCTCAGATTTTTTCCGCGATATTCGTCATCATCATCGGCGTGGGCGGCTGCGTCGCCTATTTCTGGGGCGCCAACAAGGCACTCGACACGATCTTTCCAGCACGCGGCGTTTCCGGCAAGGCGGCGATTAACAATCTGCGCCGGCAGGGGGTGATCCGACCCTGGCTGTTCGTCGGCCCGGCGATGATCATCCTCACCATTTATCTGATCTACCCGGTGGTGGAGACGCTGAGGCTGTCGTTCCTCGATCGCGGCGGCGCCCATTTCGTCGGCTTGGCCAACTATCAATGGGCGTTCGGCGACCGCGAGTTCCGCAACTCGATCCTCAACAACATCATCTGGCTGGCGGTGGTGCCGGCCGCCTGCACCTTCCTCGGGCTGATCATCGCCGTGCTCACCGACAAGATCTGGTGGGGCACCATCGCCAAGAGCCTGATCTTCCTGCCGCTGGCGATCTCGTTCGTCGGCGCCAGCGTCATCTGGAAATTCATCTACGAATATCGCGGCGACGGGCAGACGCAGATCGGTCTGCTCAACGCCATCATCCAGTATTTCGGCGGCCAGCCGCAGGTCTGGATCTCGCTGCCGTTCTGGAACAACTTCTTCCTGATGGTCATCCTGATCTGGATCCAGACCGGCTTTGCCATGGTCATCCTGTCGTCGGCCTTGCGCGGCATTCCGGAAGAGACGCTGGAAGCCGCCGTCATCGACGGCGCCAACCCTTTCCAGATCTTCTGGAAGATCATGGTGCCGCAGATCTGGGGCACCATCGCCGTGGTCTGGACCACCATCACCATCCTGGTGCTGAAGGTTTTCGACATCGTGCTGACCATGACCAACGGCCAGTGGAACAGCCAGGTGTTGGCCAATCTGATGTTCGACTGGATGTTCCGCGGCGGCGGCGATTTCGGCCGCGGCGCCACCATCGCCATCATCATCATGATCGCAGTCATTCCGATCATGGTCTGGAACATCCGCCAGGCGAACAAAGAGACGGAAGGGCATTGAGATGGCCGCGTCGACCGGAAAGTCCTTTGTCAGCCGTTTCGGCGTCCACATCGCCGTCTTCATCTTCGTTGCGATCTGGACGATCCCGACGCTCGGCATTCTGGTCTCGTCGCTGCGCGACAAGGATCAGATCATCGCTTCGGGCTGGTGGAACTCGTTCACCAGTTCCAGCCAGACGGAAGCCGGCCGGCTGCCGCCAGCCTCGGCGCAGGTCGAGAAGGAGGGCAAGTTCGTCCTGCAAGGCAATATCTTCGGCGACGGCCCGGCCCGCAACATCAGCGCCTTTGGCGTCAAGTCGGCCGCGCCGACGCAATATCCCGCCGGCACGACAGCCGATCTCGGCGACGGCGTCACCCTGCAGCTCAATGCCGACGGCAGTTTCGTCATGACCTCGCCGAAGGCTTTCGAAAGCGAACGCGGCCAGCGCGTCTATTACGCCTCGTCGGCGCCGCCGAAATTCACCACCGACAATTACGACACGGTGCTGTTTTCGGAAGGCATCGGCCGCTCCTTCATGAACTCGCTGACCGTCACCATTCCGGCGACCGTCATCCCGATCCTGATCGCCGCGTTTGCCGCCTACGCGCTGGCCTGGATGCGCTTTCCCGGCCGGGCGCTGCTCATCGCCGTCATCATCGGCCTCCTGGTCGTGCCGCTGCAGATGTCGCTGATCCCGCTGTTGAAGCTCTATAACGGCGTCGGCAGCTTCTTCGGCGTGCCGTCGAAGACCTATCTCGGCATCTGGCTGGCGCATACCGGCTTCGGTCTGCCTTTCGCCATCTATCTGTTGAGGAGCTATATCGCCGGCCTGCCACGCGAGATCATGGAGTCGGCGCGTATCGACGGCGCCAGCGATTTCGAGATCTTCGTCAAGATCGTGCTGCCATTGTCGTTCCCGGTGCTGGCCTCGTTCGCCATCTTCCAGTTTCTCTGGGTGTGGAACGATCTGCTGGTGGCGATGGTTTTCCTTGGTACCGAGGGCGACCAGATCGTGCTGACCGCCAAGCTCAATGCGTTGCTCGGTTCGCGCGGCGGCGACTGGGAGATCCTGACGACATCGGCCTTCGTCACCATCATCGTGCCGCTGATCGTGTTCTTCTCGCTGCAGCGCTATTTCGTCCGCGGGCTGCTTGCCGGCTCGGTGAAAGGAGGTTGAGATCATGCAATCCGCTTTGAAGGCCGCCCCGAAGCCCGATCTCGCGATCGATCGCGACTGGTGGCGAGGTGCCGTGATCTACCAGATCTACCCGCGCAGCTATCAGGATTCGAACGGCGACGGCATCGGCGACCTCAGGGGCATGATCGGCCGGCTGGCCTACATCGCCTCGCTCGGTGTCGACGCCATCTGGATCTCGCCATTCTTCAAATCGCCGATGAAGGATTTTGGCTACGACGTGTCGGATTATTGCGACGTCGATCCGATGTTCGGCACGCTGGCCGACTTCGACGCGCTGACCGCAGAGGCGCATCGGCTTGGCCTCAAGGTGATGATCGACGAGGTGCTCTCGCACACCGCCGACATTCATCCCTGGTTCAAGGAGAGCCGCTCGAGCCGCAGCAATCCAAAAGCCGACTGGTATGTCTGGGCGGATGCCAAGCCGGACGGCACGCCACCCAATAACTGGCTGTCGATCTTCGGCGGCTCGGCCTGGCAGTGGGACACCAGCCGCCAGCAATATTACCTGCATAATTTCCTGGCCGAGCAGCCCGACCTCAATTTCCACAGCCGCGCGGTCCAGGACGCGCTGCTCGACGTCACCCGCTTCTGGCTGGAGCGCGGTGTCGACGGCTTCCGCCTCGATACCATCAATTTCTATTTCCACAGCCAAGGCCTGGAAGACAATCCGCCGCTGCCGCCCGAGCAGCGCAACGACCAGACGGCGCCGGCCGTCAACCCCTACAACTACCAGGACCATCTCTACGACAAGAGCCGGCCTGAAAACCTCGGCTTCCTCGAACGCTTCCGCGCCTTGCTCGACGAATACCCGGCGACGGCCGCGGTTGGCGAGGTCGGCGATTCGCAGCGTGGGCTGGAAGTGGTGGCGGCCTATACGGCCGGCGGCAAGCGCGTGCATATGTGTTACTCCTTCGACTTCCTGGCGCCGGAGAAGATCAGCGCGGCAAAGGTACGCTCGGTGCTGGAAACCTTCGGCAAGGTGGCCAGCGACGGCTGGTCGTGCTGGGCCTTCTCCAACCATGACGTGATGCGTCCCGCCTCGCGCTGGGCAGCCGGCGAGCCCGACCCGACCGCCTACCTCAAGGTCATCTCGGCGCTGCTGATGTCGTTGCGCGGCTCGGTCTGTATCTATCAGGGCGAGGAGCTCGGGCTCAGCGAGGCCGAGCTCAGCTTCGAGGATCTGCAGGACCCATACGGCATCCGCTTCTGGCCTGAATTCAAGGGACGCGACGGCTGCCGTACGCCGATGGTCTGGGACGGCGCTGCCCGCAATGGCGGCTTCTCGACGGCAAAGCCCTGGCTGCCGGTGCCCAGCAAGCACCTTGCGCAAGCCGTCAATGTGCAGCAAGGCGACGACGGCTCGCTGCTCGAGCACTACCGGCGCTTCCTGGCTTTCCGCCGCGCCCATCCGGCACTGGCCAAGGGTGATATCGAGTTCATCGAAAGCGAGGGCGACACCGTCGCCTTCACCCGCCGTGAAGGCAACGAGCAGATCGTCTGCGCCTTCAATCTCGGAGCAAAGCCGGCCGAAGTCGATCTTGGCGGCCGCTCATTGCAGCCCTTGCCGGGACACGGGTTTTCGGGACAGACTGGCGCCGGCACTATCCGCCTCGGCGGCTACGGCGCCTGGTTCGGGCGTATCGACTGAATTCAAGGAAGAACTGGAGGGTACCATGGCCGATGTCACGCTAAGGCAAGTGAGGAAATCATATGGCAATCTCAACATTCTGCACGGCGTCGACCTCGACATAAAATCGGGCGAATTCATCGTCTTCGTCGGTCCCTCTGGTTGCGGCAAGTCGACCTTGCTGCGCTGCATCGCCGGGCTGGAGGAGATCACATCGGGCGAGCTCAAGATCGACGGCGAGATCGTCAACGACGTGCCGCCGTCAAAGCGCGGCATCGCCATGGTGTTCCAGTCCTATGCGCTCTATCCGCACATGACCGTCTACGACAACATGGCCTTCTCGATGAAGATCGGCAAGGAAAGCAAGGCCGAGATCGACAAGCGGGTGCGCCAGGCGGCCGAGATCCTGCAGCTGACCAAATATCTCGACCGCCTGCCCAAGGCGATGTCGGGCGGCCAGCGCCAGCGCGTCGCCATCGGTCGCGCCATCGTGCGCAATCCCAAGGTCTTCCTGTTCGACGAGCCGCTATCCAACCTCGACGCGGCGCTGCGTGTCGCCACCCGCATCGAGATCGCCAAGCTCAAGGAGTCGATGCCGGCCACAACGATGATCTACGTCACCCACGACCAGGTCGAGGCGATGACGCTGGCCGACCGCATCGTAGTGCTGAAGGAAGGCCATATCGAACAGGTCGGCACGCCGATGGAGCTCTACAAGCGGCCCGGCAATCTGTTCGTCGCCCAGTTCATCGGCTCGCCGGCGATGAACATCCTGCCGGCGACGATCGACAAGACCGGCAACCCGACGGTCGTCAGCCATGTCGGCGGCCGCAAGGCAACGGTGCCGATCGCAACGCCTGCGTCGGCGAAAGGTGCTGCGGTGAGCTTCGGGGTGCGGCCGGAGGATCTGATGATTGCCACCCGCGCCGACTATTTGTTCGAAGGGACGGTCGATTACGTCGAGCAGCTCGGCGAGGTCCAGCTCGTCTATGTCGACATCGGCCGCGCCGACCTGCCGCTGGTGACCAAGCTGCCGGGCAATGTCGAGGTCAAGCGCGGAGCGACGCTGCGGCTGACGGCGGACGCCGGCGACCTGCATATTTTCGACGCGGACGGGCGCTCTTTCGCGCTCCATGAAGCAGAAGCAAAGGCGGCTTGAAGCAGGCGTTCTTCCGCCATGCAAAAAACAAGAGCGGCGGGCATGGCCCGCCGCTCTTGTCTGGAATTCCAGTTCGGCCGTTAGAGCGATTCATCGTTTCACGGAACGCCGAACAGCTCTATCTCTTTGTTTTGACACAATTCCCAAGGGAAAGCGCTACGCGCTTTTCCCGGGAAAACCGTTTCACACCTTTCCTGGAATTGCTCTAGTTGTTGCCGAAGAGGTTGCGGTCGGCGCCCTGAGGCGCGGACTTGGGCACATCGCCAGACGAATTCAGCAGCTTGTAGATCGGCGAGTTGCTGTCACGTACCGAATACGTCTGCGTGTTGTCGACGTTGACGGTCGACTGCTTGTTGATGTCGGTCCCGCCAACATTGTCGTTGCGGGCATAAGCGCTGCCGGCGGCAATCAAGAGAGCGGCGGCAGTAAGAACAATCTTTTTCATTTTGGGTACTCCTGGATTTTCGAAATCAAGCGGCGGGCATGCCGCCGCCTTGATGGTGGGATCGGCTGTTAGTTGTTGCCGAAGAGGTTACGGTCGGCGCCCTGGACAACCGGCTGCTTTTCAGCCTGTTCCGACGTCTTGACGGAAGCCGTGTAGGAGCTGTCGACCGAGACAGCAGGCTGGTTGGCTCCGTTGGAACCAAAGTTGTCGCTGCCCGCGAAGGCGCTGCCGGTGATGGCCAAAACGGCGGCGGCAGCAAGAACGATCTTTTTCATCTTAATACTCCTGAATTATTCAGATCCCCGGACGGCGGATATGCCCGCCGCCCTGATGCTGGGATCGACTGTTAGTTGTTGCCGAAGAGGTTACGGTCGGCGCCCTGGACAGGCTGCTGGTCAGCATGAGCCGGCTTCTGAATGGAAGCCGTATACGAGCTGTCGACCGAAGCGGCAGGCTGGTTCGCACCCTTGGAACCAAAGTTGTCGCTGCCAGAGAAGGCGCTGCCGGTGATGGCCAAAACGGCGACGGCGGCAAGAGCGATCTTTTTCATTTTAGTACTCCAGTATCTCAGTTTTTCCGTCCGTCCAGCGGCGTGTCTTGGGAGAAATTCGCGTCGTTCGGACAGCCCCGATGTGGGAAAGGCGATGGCCAGTTTCCAATCACGAAGTTGTTTGGTGTGGACCAAGAATCTACACCTTGAAATTGTGCCAGAGATTCCCTTCGCCACAATTTTATTGCTAAATATCAAGTAGATAGCCCATAGTATCGGTCTGGCTGCAAGGTGACTTGGGGAGGCAGCGTTCACAGCGTCCTGCACGCATTGTCAACAGAAACGAACCGTTCGGTTCGATTTTTTAAACCGATAAAAGTCGCAGCCGAGGCTCCTTTGTCGAATCGTTAACCATTTCGGCCAAACGCGGCGTCGGCGTTGCGGCTGCTTTTGGCCTGCTTTATGCCGCCCAACAAAGGCAGCAACCGGGCAAGCAGAACCGGTCAGACCCCGTAGCGTTCGGTGCGGATGAGTGCCGCAGGCACCCCGGCATCGATCAGTGCCTCGGCGGCGGCCGTCACGAATGCGTTCGAGCCGCAGACAAAGGCGAGCTTCGGCGGCGCGGGCAGCCTCGTCATGGCTTGCACCATCATCGCGGCGTCGACCCGCCGCGCATGATCTGCCGGACGGCGGGCCGGCTCGCGCGTCAGCGTCAGCACCAGGTCGAAGCCATCCCGGCGCTCGGCGAGGTCGATCAACTCGTCGCGAAAGATCACCTCGTCCCAGACCCGCGCCGAAAACACCAAGGTGGCGGCGACCAGCGATCCCCGCATCGCCCGGTGACGGACCATCGACATCAGCGGCACCACGCCCGACCCGCCGCCGACGAGCAGGAGCGGTCCGCCATCGCCGTCGGACCAGACGAAATGGCCGCCGAGCGGCCCGCGCAATTCGACCTCGTCGCCCACCGCCGCGATCTCGTGAAAGAACGGCGAGACCTCGCCGTCCTCGAGTTTTTCAATCGCCAGTTCGATGGTCTCGCCGGTCTCCGGCGCCGAGGCGATGGAGTAGGAGCGGCGCGCCTGATAGCCGTCCGGCGCTGTCAACCTGACATCGACATGCTGTCCGGCATGGTAGACGAAGGGCCGCGACGGCTGCAGGAAAAAGCTGGTGACGCGCGGCGTGCGCTTTTGGATGCGGGTGATGGTGACCGTCTGCCAGGGCGACTGCGCCGCCGGTGCGTCGCTCATGGATCGTTCGTGTAGCGCTGCTCGCGCCACGGATCGCCGTAGATATGATAACCTCGCAATTCCCAGAAACCCGGCTCGTCACGCTCGGTGAACTGCAACCCGTTCAGCCATTTGGCCGATTTCCAGAAATAGAGGTGCGGAACGAGCAGCCGGGCCGGGCCGCCATGATCGGGGGTGATCGGCTTGCCCTCGTAAAGCAGTGCCACCATCGCCTTGCCGCCGGTGAGATCCTTCGTTGGCACATTGGTGGAATAGCCGTCGAAACCCAGCGCCAGCGTGAAGGCGGTGGGCGGCTCGATGCCGGCGTCGGCAAGGATGTCGTCGACCAGCACGCCCTGCCACGCGGTGTCGAACTTGGTCCATGCGGTGACGCAATGGATGTCGCGCGTCATCTTGGTCAAGGGCAGCGCGTTGAACTCGGCCCAGTTCCACTTCTTGATCGGCCGCGGCCCGTGCTTAAGCGTAAACGACCAATCCTCGGTGCGGACATGCGGCGTCGGGCCGGCCGACAGGACCGGGAAACCTTGCTCGAGATATTGCCCCGGCGGGATACGTGCATCCGTATCCGTCGGCGGCTTTCGTCCGGAAGAGAAGCCTCGGGTAACCATCGAGAATATCCGTTTGCGCAAGGTCCAATCGACCTTTGTCAGTTTTCTCGAAGACGCGTGCGCGGGCAACCGAAATCTTGGCTCCGGCCTGGCGGCAATGCTCTACATCGATCTTGGCAGCGCGGCGCCCGCTTCAGCCACTGGCGAAGGGGACGGCGACGAACATCTGGGCGTCGCCACGCTCGACAAGCAGCAGCACCGATTTCTTGCCAGATTTGGCAGCCTGCACAATCGCCTGGTTAGCCTGCCTGGCGTTCCTCACCGGATGCTGGTCGACGGCGACGATGATGTCGCCGGGCTGGATGCCGGAAGCCGATGCCGCCTTGTTCGGGTCGACGCGCTCGACCAGCGCGCCGTGCTGGTTGCCTGCCAGGTTCATTGCCTGGCGCACATCCGGGGTGACGTCCATCAGGCCGAGACCGAGCGCCGGTGCGCGAAGGCCCTGCTCCGTCGACGGCTGACGCCGATCGCCGGTCACCGATCCCGTTGCCATGTCGTCTTCGTTGCGCCCGACCTCGACGGAGATCTGCAGGCTTTGCCCCTGGCGCCAGACATTGAGGGTTTCCCTCGTGCCGGGCGCAACGTCGGCGACGGTGCGCGACAGATCCCTTGGATCCTTTATGTCGCGGCCGGCGAAACTGGTAATGACGTCGCCGGTCTCGATGCCGGCCTTGGCGGCCGGCGATCCGTCGCTGACCTGCGCGACCAGCACGCCGGCTGCGTGATCGAGGCCGATGGCGCTCGCCATGTCAGGCGTCACCGGCTGGATCTGGACGCCGAGATAACCGTACTGGATGGAGCCGCCCTTCATCAGCTTGGCGACGACCTTTTGCGCCTGGTCCGAGGGGATGGCGAAGCCGACGCCGACGCTGCCGCCATTCGGCGAAAAGATCGCCGTGTTGATGCCGACGACATTGCCGTTCACATCCGTTAGCGGGCCGCCGGAATTGCCCCGGTTGATCGGTGCGTCGATCTGGATGAAGTCGTCAAACGGCCCGCTATGCAGGTCGCGGCCGCGCGCCGAGACGATGCCGGCCGTGACCGTAGTGCCAAGGCCGAAAGGATTGCCGAACGCGAGCACCTGGTCGCCCGGCATGAGCTTGTCGGAATCGCCCCATTTGATGATCGGCAAGGGCTTGCCGGCTTTGACCATGAGCACGGCAAGATCGTTCTTGGCGTCATGACCGATCAATTTGGCGGGAAGCTCGGTGCCGTCGTCGAGCGTCACCTTGATCGACTGGGCGCCGTCGACGACGTGATTGTTGGTGACGATGGTGCCGTCGGCGCCGACGATGAAGCCTGAGCCGAGGGCCTCGGTGCGCGGCGCCTGTTCCGGCGGTGTCTTGGGGGCGGGCTGTCCCTGGTCATCGAAGAAATGGCGGAAATAGTCGTCGAAAGGCGAGGTTCCGCCAAAGGGAGAGGCGTCGCTCATGGTGTCCGGCTGTTGTACTTTCATGACCGTCGCGATGGTCACCACTGCCGGTTTGTCGGCCGCCACGACCGGAGCGAACGAACCGCTGGGCGCCGTCATTCCGGTGACAGGTGGGGTCACTGTTGCCGCCAGGACATCATTCAGCCTGGGAGCGAGGGGCAGGGCGAAGGGGCTGACGATCAGCGCGGCGCCCAGCAGAGCGGCGACGCGATGTCTGCGAAGGGTCTGGATTGGTGACATGGCCGTTGTCCGGGCGAGAGATTGATCGGGCGCCGCAGCGTTCCGTCACCGGAATGCTCTATCGGCGTGTCGGCCTTGCCTGTCTCGCCTGGCACGGCGGCCGACCGGATCGACAGCCCCGCATCTAGGCGCCGATCGTGGTTTCCAGATAATATTACGAAGATTTAATTTCCGGCTGGCAGCCGCCTTGCCGGGCTGGCGCCGAAACCCGAAAACAAAAACCCGCCTTGCGGCGGGTCATTGGGGCGAATCAGCACCATACCCAGATTACTAGCATAGCTGCCGGCACAAAGCAAGAACAAAATAGCTGCGCAAGACAAATCGCTTCAGATTTGCGCCGCCTCAGCCGAGGCCTCCTATTCGCCTTTCCGGTCGGTCCGGCTGAGATAGGTGGTGGCGATCTCGCGCATCCGCCTGCCGTCGAAGCTCGGTCCATGACCGCCATGGCCGATGCGGATCGGCAGCTCGAGCAGGCGCTGCATCGTGCGGCGATAGGCGGCACGATCCGAATCCGGCAGGTCGTCGATCAGCATGGCGTCGTAGATGGCGTCGCCGGCAAAGAACAGGCCGTCAGCCTCGTCGAACAGCGCGATCGAATCCGGAGAGTGGCCGGGCAGATGCAGGACGCGGAATTGGCGGTCGCCGAGGTCGATCCTATCGCCCTCGTCCAGGGTCCGGGCCAGAGGCGCCGGCTGAATCCTGTAATCGGCCGCCTTCCAGCCCTTTGCCGGCAGCCTGGAGACGGCGCCTTCCAGATCATGGAACATGTAGGCGTAGGTCACCGCTTCATCCATGCTGTCGAACTGTGCGGCGCTGTGGCGCGGCCCTGCCCGCAACGGAAACTCGTGCAGCGAGCCGACATGATCGAGATGGATATGCGTGGCGACGACGAGCAGCGGCTTGCCGGACGGCGTGTCGATCTGCGGCGCCAGCGGGCAGATCCCCATGCCGGTGTCGACCAGCAGGTCGACATCGCGGCCGCGCAGATGCCAGATGTTGGCGCGCACGAATTCGTGCATGAAGGGCTCGGTCAGCATCGTCGTCTTGGCGTCGACGATGGTTTTGCTGAACCAGCTGTCCATCAGATCAAGGCCGGCATCAGACGAACGGCTTGCCGACCTTGTACTTTTGCGGGACCAGCCGCTTCAGATAGGCCATCCCCGCATCGGACAGCCGGTTGACTTCCGGCAGCATGAAATCATCCGGCATATGGCGCGTCTTGCCGGCGACGTTCTTCAGCGGCACCTTCTTCAGCACGGTTTTCTTGCCGTCATATTGCAGCGCCACCGAACCGCCCCCCTCGTCGGCCACCGTGACCGCGAAGGCACCGGCATCGAAGGCCTCCTGCGCGTCCACCGCGCTGATGGCGCCGACATAGCCGCGCGGCATATAGCCGAGCGCATCGACGCGCGCCCGCTTGCCCGGCAATCCTTCGGCGAGCGCGCGCTCCAAGGCTGCCGGCAGGTCGCTGCCCGACAGCTTGACGTTGCCGTGCTGGTCGCGCTCCAGCCTTTCCGGCGGCACCAGGCTTTCGACCAGCGCTTTGCCGTCGGCGGTGCTGACGCCTTCGGAGACGGCAACGATGCAGCGCTTGTGGCGGTCGAGCGTTGCACGAACGTCGTCGATGAAGCCCGCCGCGGAGAACGGCCGCTCCGGCACGTAGACGAGATGCGGGCCGCTGTCCTGATCGAGCTGCCAGGCCGCGGACGCGGCCGTCAGGAAACCGGCATGCCGCCCCATGACGATGCCGACATAGATGCCCGGCAGAGCGCGGAAATCGAGATCGACCGAAAGGAATGCTCCAGCGACGAACTCGGCCGCCGACATGAAGCCGGGCGTGTGATCGTTCTCCTGGAGATCGTTGTCGATGGTTTTCGCCGCGTGGACGAAGGCGATCTTGCCGCCGGCGGCGTCGGTGAGGATCTGCTGCGTGCCCGAGGTGTCGTTGCCGCCGATATAGATGAAGGCATCGGCGCCGGCGTTCTTCAAGCCGTTGAGGATGAGGTCGCAATAGGCGGCATCCGGCTTGTCGCGCGTCGAACCAAGCGCGGCGCTCGGTGTCGCCGCGATCAGCCGCAGGCGGTCCTCGGGGATGGCGGAAAGATCGACGTAATTGCCGTCACGAATTCCGCGCACGCCGTGGATGGAACCAAGCACCTTGGCGCCGGGATGCCGCTTGCGGATTTCGAGCGTGGCGCCCACCACGGTCTGGTTGATGACGGCGGTCGGGCCGCCGCCTTGCGCGATGACAAAAGTTCCGGCCATTGTTCACGTCTCCCGGGCGGTGAAAATCGCAGGCACATTCGCCTGTCTTGCGGCATCGCGCAACGGCAGAGGCAGTGGGTCAGTTTGAAATCGGGCCACTCTTCGCCTGCAGCGCGATAGGATCCGTTTCGATGAGCCGAAGTGACCTGACCATACTCGCCGTCTGCGCCTTGTATTTGAGAAAGTGCGACGTGGTCAGGTGGGCCTCATAGGCCGCCTGATCGGCGTAGCATTCGATCACGCGCACCTTTTCAGGCGTGCCTTTTACTGCCACCGCATGAAGGAAAAGCACGCCCGGCTCGACGCGTACAGAAGCCTCAATCTCTTCGGCAAGCAGGGCCCTGTAGCTGCCGATCTGCTTAGGATCGATTTCCAGTTCGGCTATCCTGACAATCGGCATCAATTGCTTTCTTGCTTCTTGCAGGGACCACGCATGGTCGGCTTCTCCGCTTCGCTCGCCTCGATCAGTGCAACGATGTCGCGATCTCCCAAAACTTGTCAGTCACACGAGTGGACATGGCTGGGCAAGGCGAAGCGTCGCATGAATTCGCACAAAATGTAGTACATGGGTGTGCAGCGCTAGCCGGCAGAGTAATCGCTCGAGCCTTGGCCGCCGGTCAGACGACGACGACCGGATTCTTCTTGGAGACGCGGCTGTAGAGGTCGATGATGTCCTGGTTGATCAGGCGCACGCAGCCCGACGACATCGCCTGGCCGATGCTCCACCATTCGGGCGAGCCGTGGATGCGATAGCCGGTGTCGCTGCCGTTCTGATAGATGTAGAGGGCACGCGCGCCGAGCGGATTGTCGAGGCCGCCCGGCTGTCCGCGTTGCCATTTCACCAGTTCCGGCCTGCGGGCGATCATCTCGGGCGGCGGGGTCCAGACCGGCCATTCCTTGCCGTACTGGATGTTGGCGCGGCCCGACCAGCGGAACCCGTCCTTGCCGATGCCGACGCCGTAACGGATCGCATCGCCGCCAGGCTGCACCAGATAGAGCAGCCGTTCCTGCGAGTGAACGACGATGGTGCCGGGTTGCTCGCCGGTCGGATCGACGACGATCTGGCGGCGGAACTCCGGCTTGACCTTGAGATAGGGCACTTCCGGCACATTGAAGCCACCGTCGGTGAGCGAAGCGTACATCACGTCGGGGCTGGTGATGTTCTTGTCGACGCTGATACTCGGACGGATGGGCCGGATCGAGCCGGTGGTGACGTCGTCGAGCTGCAGCGACGGCAGATCCAGCGTCTGGCTGCAGCCGGCGACGCCGAGCAGCGCCAGCGCACCGGCGCCGGACAGCACCGTGCGACGGGAAAGCTGTATTTCGGTTTCGATTGCGTCGCCATTATGCGGCAGCGACAGACCGTGCGGCAACTCACGCATTTACCCAAACCCCACGCTATCGGCGGGAAACACGATCCGGCCGGATAGCAGGCATTTTCACCAATCATGGTTGAAAAAGCGTGAAGGCCGGCCGCCTGGCGTTAACGAGGGGCTTTTTCGATTTTGCCTCTTTACATCTGCGCGAGGCCAAGGATTTATCCTCTTCTTTGAGCTCAAGGAGAAGAAAATGTCCTTCGAAAACTGGGCCGCCTTTGCCGCCGCCTCGGCAGTCCTTCTGGTCATTCCGGGCCCGACCATCCTGCTGGTGGTTTCCTATGCGCTCGGCCAGGGCTGGCGCACCGCGCTGCCGATGGCAGTCGGCGTGGCGCTCGGCGACTTCACCGCGATGACACTGTCGATGCTGGGTATCGGGGCGCTGCTGGCGGCGTCCGCCACCGTGTTTACCGTGCTGAAGGTGATCGGCGCAGGCTATCTGATCTATCTCGGCATCAAGCTGTTTCGCGCCGGCGGCGCGCTCCGGGCCGAACCGCGCACCGATGCGGTGTCACCGGCGAAAATGACGGCGCATGCCTGGCTGGTTACCGCGCTCAATCCGAAAAGCATCACCTTTTTCGTCGCCTTCCTGCCGCAGTTCCTCGACCGGCATGCGGATTTCTGGGCACAGATGCTGATCTTCGAGACGACCTTCCTGGCGCTCGCCTTCGCCAATGCCTTCGGTTATGCGCTGATCGCGGTAAGGGCGCGCAACGTGGTGCGCAATCCAAAGGCGATCCGCATCTTCAACCGCACCGGCGGCACGCTGCTGGTCAGCGCCGGGATCGCGACAGTGGCGATGCGCTCGGGCAACTGAGGACAGACCATGGCGGTGAGCGATGCATTCGGCCTGACACTGTCTGGCGCGACGGAGGCCGGGCTCTCGTCCTACAGCCGGGCTGTTCGCGAATTGCAGTGCTTCATCGGCGATCCGGTCGGTTCCATTGACCGGGCAATCGCCGAAGATCCCGGCTTCGTCATGGCGCATGTGTTCAAGGGTTATCTCTTTGGCCTCGCCACCGAGCGCGAAGCGACGGCAGTGGCCAAGGCATGTCACGAGGCAGCGCTGCCACTTGCCGCGACAACGCGCGAGCAGGCGCATGTCGCCGCCCTTGGCCACCTTGCGGATGGACGCTGGCACGAGGCCGCCCGCGTGCTGGAGGATATCGCCATCGAGTTTCCGCTCGATGCGCTGGCGCTGCAGACCGGCCACCAGATCGACTTCTTCACCGGCAATGCGCGCATGCTGCGCGACCGCATCGGCCGCGCGCTGCCGTCCTGGCAGAGCGGCATGCCGGGCTATCACGCCATACTCGGGATGCAGGCCTTCGGGCTGGAAGAAATGGGCGACTACGCGCGCGCCGAAAAACTTGGCCGCACGGCGGTGGATCTCGAGCCGCGCGACGGCTGGGCCCAGCATGCGGTGGCCCATGTCATGGAGATGCAGAGCCGGCAGAAGGCCGGCATTCTGTGGATGCGCGCCAATCCCGAAGCTTGGACCCGGGAAAGCTTCCTGCAGGTGCATAATTGGTGGCATCTGGCGCTGTTCCATTATGATCTCGGCGAGACCGACGAGGTGCTGGCGCTCTACGACGGGCCGATCTATGGCGAGCGCTCGACGCTGGCGCTCAACATGGTCGATGCCTCGGCGATCCTGTGGCGGCTGCATCTCGGCGGCGTCGATGTCGGCGAGCGCTGGACGGCACTCGCCGCCAACTGGTTGCCCAAGGCGAGCGCCGGCCATTATGCCTTCAATGACGCCCACGCGATGATGGCGTTTGTCGGCGCCGGCCTCGAAGCGCCGGCCCGCGGCTTGCTCGAGGCGCAGCGCGAGGCGATGCGCGGCAAGGACGACAACGCTGCTTTCACCAGGGATGTCGGCCATCCCCTGACGCTCGCCATCAAGGCATTCGGCGAGGGCAATTATGCCGGGACGATACGCCTGATCCGGCCGATCCGGGCAATCGCCCATCGCTTCGGCGGCAGCCACGCACAACGCGACGTCATCGACCTGACGCTGATCGAAGCGGCATTGCGTTCCGGTGACGGCGCGCTGGCGAGGGCGCTTGCGGCGGAACGCGCGCTGGCACGGCCGGACAGCCCGTTGTCGGCATTGTTTTCACGGCGTGCAACCGCTCTCGCGGCGAATTGACCAAGGCCACATCTTGCCTTAAAAACTGCCCCGACCAGATTTTTTCGAGCGTCGAAAAAATCTTCGCGTGTTGACCGGGGTGCGTTTCCGGCGGCACGATTGCCGGGATATCTTCGCCGCCCGTGTCACAGGACTGGGCGGGGAAGCAAGAAAGACCGTCGCCGCCAGGCATGACGGACATGGGAGGAAACATGTATCTCGGCCTCGATCTCGGCACGTCGGGCGTCAAGGCGCTGCTGATCGATGCAAGGCAGAGCATCGTCGGTTCCGGCCATGCGCCGCTCGACGTGTCGCGCCCGCATCCCGGCTGGTCCGAGCAGAACCCGGCCGACTGGATCCGCGCCTGCGAAGCGGCGGTCGGCGAGCTGCGGTCAATGCATGCGAAGGAACTCGCGGCGGTCAAAGGCATCGGCCTTTCCGGCCATATGCATGGCGCCACTCTGCTCGATGCAGCCGACCAGGTGCTGCGCCCCTGCATTCTATGGAACGACACACGCAGCCACGCCGAGGCGGCCGCGCTCGATGCCGACCCGCGCTTTCGCAAGCTGACCGGCAACATCGTCTTTCCCGGTTTCACCGCGCCGAAGCTGGCCTGGGTCAGGAACAACGAACCGGCTGTTTTCGCCAAGGTGGCAAGGGTCCTGCTGCCGAAGGACTTTTTGCGGCTCTGGCTCGCCGGCGAGCATATTTCGGAAATGTCGGATTCGGCTGGCACGTCGTGGCTCGATGTCGGCAGACGAGCCTGGTCCGCCGAACTGCTCGCCGCCACATCGCTCGACGAAAGCCAGATGCCGTCATTGGTCGAAGGCACGGCCAAGGCCGGTGCCTTGCGCGCCGAACTGGCCGCGAAATGGGGCATGCAGGCGGGCATCCCGATCGCCGGCGGTGCCGGCGACAATGCGGCTTCGGCCTGCGGCATGGGCACAGTCGGCGCCGGGCAGGCGTTCGTCTCGCTCGGCACGTCGGGCGTGCTTTTTGCCGCCAACGCGTCCTATCTGCCCAATCCGGAAAGCGCCGTGCATACCTTCTGCCACGCACTGCCCGGCACCTGGCACCACATGGGCGTCATCCTGTCGGCAACCGATTCGCTCAACTGGCTGTCGGGGATCGCTGGAAAAAGCGCCGGCGAGTTGACCGCCGAACTCGGCGATGCGCTGCAGGCACCGACCGGTGTCTCCTTCCTGCCGTACCTGTCAGGCGAGCGGACGCCTCACAATGATTCCGCCATTCGGGGCGCCTTTACCGGACTTGCCCACGAGTCCGGCCGCGCGGCGCTGACCCAGGCCGTGCTCGAAGGCGTCGCCTTCGCTTTCCGCGACAGCCTCGAAGCGCTGGCCAAAGCCGGCACGACGCTGACCCGGGTGACGGCGATCGGCGGCGGCTCGCGCTCGCGCTACTGGCTGAAGGCCATCGCCACCGCGCTTGGCCTGCCAGTCGATATTCCAGCCGACGGCGATTTCGGCGCCGCCTTCGGTGCGGCCCGGCTTGGCCTGATTGGGGCGACGGGCGCCGATCCGCGCGCCGTGTGCACGGCGCCGGCGACGGACGCCACGGTCGAGCCGGTCGCCGCCCTCGGCGATGCCTATGCGGATGCCTATCAGCGCTACCGCCAGCTTTACCCAGCGATCAGGAGCGCCACGGCGTGAGCGGTTTCCCGCCCTCGCCGTGGCCTGCCGAGAAGGCCTCACTGTGCCGGCACCTTGTCGAGAAAGCCGGTGACGCTTTTCAGCCGGCCATTTTCGATGACGCCGATATCGGTGCCTTCGATGACGGATTCGGTGCCGTCCGGCCCGAGGTTCCAGGAGAAGCGGATGGTATCGGCGAAGCCGTCCGGCTTGCCTTTCAGCGAGAACCTGAAGCCGGCAAAGCGCTGCTGCACGCCGTCGATCAGCGCCGCGATGCCGTCATGGCCGTCGCCCCGCATGATCGGATCGCGATAGCCGACGTCCTCGGTGAAGGTTGCCTCGAGCAAGGCTTTTCTGCGCGCGGCGTCGTTCTCGTTCCAGGCGGCGATGTAGTTTTCGGCAATGGTGTTGAGGTCGGTCATGGTCTGTCTCCTTCGTTGGGTGGCTTTGACATGAGCCTTTTCGACCAGCGTCAGCGCGAAACCAATTACGCCTGAGGTAATCAGGCCGGACCATGCGAGAGGAAAAGAACATGAGCAGCGGTTTTTTCGGCGACATCCAACAGATCAAATATGACGGACCGGATTCGACCAATCCGCTGGCCTACCGGTTCTACAATCCCGACGAGATTGTCGCCGGCAAGCGGCTGGAAGACCATCTGCGCTTTGCCGTCGCTTATTGGCATTCCTTTGCCTGGCCGGGCGGCGATCCGTTCGGCGGCCAGACATTTGACCGGCCGTGGTTTCCGAAGGCCGGCAGCACCGACACCATGGAGTTGGCCAAGCTCAAGGCCGACGTCGCCTTCGAGATGTTTTCGTTGCTGGGTGCGCCTTATTTCTGCTTCCACGATGCTGACGTGCGGCCGGAGGGCCGGGACTTTTCCGAAAGTGCGGCGCGGCTCGACGAGATCGCCGATTACTTCTCGGGAAAGATGAAGCAGACCGGCGTCAAGCTGTTGTGGGGCACGGCCAACCTGTTCTCCAACCGCCGCTTCATGTCAGGCGCCGCCACCAATCCCGATCCGGACGTCTTTGCCTATTCGGCGGCGACGGTGAAACACTGCATCGACGTCACCAAGCGTCTGAACGGCGAGAACTACGTGCTGTGGGGCGGCCGCGAGGGCTATGAGACGCTGCTCAACACCGACCTTGCCCGCGAGCAGGAACAGGCCGGCCGTTTCCTCAATCTGGTCGTCGATTACAAGCACAGGATCGGCTTCGAAGGCACCATCCTGATCGAGCCGAAGCCGCAGGAGCCAACCAAGCACCAGTACGATTACGACGTCGCCACCGTCTATGGCTTCCTCAAGCGTTTCGGACTGGAGAATGAGGTCAAGCTCAACATCGAGCAGGGCCACGCCATCCTGGCCGGCCATTCGTTCGAACATGAACTGGCGCTGGCCAATGCGCTCGGCATTTTCGGTTCGATCGATATGAACCGCAACGACTACCAGTCGGGCTGGGATACCGACCAGTTCCCCAACAATGTACCGGAGATGGCGCTCGCCTATTATCAGGTGCTGCAGGCCGGCGGCTTCAAGACCGGCGGCACCAATTTCGACGCCAAGCTCAGGCGCCAGTCGCTCGATCCGCAGGACCTGCTGATTGGCCACATCGGCGGCATGGATTGTTGCGCCCGCGGCCTCAAGGCGGCGGCACGCATGGTCGAGGACAAGGCGCTGTCCGCCCCGCTCGCCGAGCGCTATGCCGGCTGGGATTCGGCCGAGGCCAAGGCGATGCTTGCCGGCAAGCGCACGCTGGAGGAAATCGCCGAGCGCGTCGTCAAGGAGAAGATCGAGCCGCAGCCCAGATCCGGCCGCCAGGAATTGCTCGAAAACATCGTCAATCGGTACGTCTGAGGCGTACCCGGTTCGCGGCCGCATTGTTCGAACGGCCGCGGATAAAGGCGGCTTTCCGCGGGGCTGAAACCAACAAGGTTTGCCCCGTGCGAAACTTCGCCCTGCTTGCTGACCGGGCCTGGCATTTGCCTTAGCCGTGATTGAGGCCTCTCAGGTAGGCGCAGAGCATGTCGGCCATGGCGTCGGCGTAGGCTTCAATCTCCATCGAGGTTCGAGGCGCCTCCGAGAACTGTTTCCCCACCGTGCTCAGCGTCGTCATGATCAGGTCGCCGGCCAATTCGCGAGTCACTTGCGAGGCGTTGGGCAACGCCTCCTGCATGAAGAGCTGGATGGTGCGGTCTCCGGACGCCCTTGCCGCCTGCGCCTCAGGCGCGTCGCGATAAAGCGGGGCGGCGTCGTCGAGCGCCACACGCACAGCAGCCTCGTCACACTCCGAGCGGAGGAAGGCGTGGACCAGGTCGCGCAGCCGGTCAAGCGGCGGTTTCCTGATATCCTCGAGGATATCGCGCAGCAAACTGGTCGTCTGCCGCCATTCGTCGCTCTGGAGCCGGAACAGGATCGCCGCCTTGTTCGGAAAATACTGATACAGCGATCCGACACTGACGCCGGCCTTCTCGGCCACCCGCGCCGTGGTGAAGCGCTGCGCGCCTTCTTTCGCCAAAACCTGAACAGCAGCCTGCAAAATCGCAGCGACGAGCTCCGTCGAGCGGGCCTGCCTCGGCTGTTTTCGCGAGGAAATCCGCGGACTTCGGTGATCGCTCATTGAGAGCCGCGCCAATGCGATTAGTGAATGCGAATGATTAGTCGTATTTTGAGTGCCGCACAAGAACGCATTCAATTCCGACTGGAGACCGATATGACCACACTGACGACAACGCCGCTCGCGCCCCTGCTGGACCGCCTGTTCGAGGAAGCCGCTGCCGCAACGAGCCCCGCGGTGGCGGAACTCTCCGCCGAGGAGCGGAGCCGCCTCATTCGAAGCAAGACCGAATACCTCGATTTCTATGGGCGGCTAAAGGACCTCTGGCTTCCCGTCTCGCGAGAGACCGGCATGCTGCTCTACATGCTGGCACGAGGCAGCGGCGCAAGGACGATCGTTGAATTTGGAACCTCGTTCGGCATCTCGACCCTGCACCTTGCCGCAGCCTTGCGGGACAATGGCGGCGGCCGCCTGATCACCAGCGAGTTCGAGCCATCCAAGGTCGCGCGCGCGAGGAGTAACCTGACAGCAGGCGGTCTCATTGACATGGTGGAAATCCGCGAAGGAGACGCGCTGCAAACATTAAGCGTCGATCTTCCCGAAAGCGTCGACCTGCTTCTGCTCGACGGCGCCAAAGCGCTCTATCCCGAGATCTTGAGTCTGGTTGAAAGCCGCCTCAGGCCGGGCGCCTTCGTCGTTGCCGACAACGCAGATCTTTGCCCCGAATACCTCGAGCGGGTGCGCTCGACCGGGAGTGGCTACATGTCCACGCCGTTCGGCGAGGATGTTGAACTGTCGATGCGGCTTGGCTGAAGCACTGCCTGACCTGCCGGAACGATCGTGCCCAAGATGGGCGGCGGCGGACAAAACTTTGCCCGGCATCGCCCATCAATCGCCTCGCTCTTGCCTTCAAACAGCCGTCACGAACCTCCTATAGTGTGGTTCGTGGCGGGATTCAGAAAGAAGGAGGCGAAACGATATGCAGCACGAACGCGAAATCGACGCCCTGCTCTCATCTGGCGAGGCTGGATCGATCATCGACCGGCTGATGGCGCTGCCGCACCCGAAACAAGGTGCGCTGAGTGCAAACGAATGGGATCGCGCGGTCGCCAGCCGCTTCGAGACCCATCTTGCGAGACAGATGCGCTCGCAGATCGACGGCAGCAGCGACCGCCAGGACGCTGCCTGATCTACCTTTGTCTATGCATGTCGTTATCCCAAAACCGCTCCGCACCCTCGGGTCAAGCCCGTGGCCAAGCTTTTGGGCGACATGCATTATCCCCGACGCAGCCTGACCGGCGCTTCGCCGAACGCTCTTGAAAACGCTCTGGAAAATGCCGCGGCGGACGAAAACCCCGTTCGCCCGGCAATGTCCGCCATGGCGATGCGCGTGTCGACCACCAGCCGGCGCGCGGCGCCGAGGCGCAGCCTGAGGTAATAAGCGCCGGGCGTTTCGCCGATCGACTTGCGAAAGATGCTTTCCAGCGTCCGTGCCGTCACCCCGGCGCGCTTTGCCACGGCGGTGATAGTCAGCGGCTGGTCGACATGCGCTTCCATCAGCCGAATGGCTTGCGCCAGCCTGGGATCGTAGCCGTCGAGACGGCCGAGCGAGACCAGCGGTTGCGCGTCCGTCGCGGCGCGCGCCTGATCGTAGATGAAGACGCTCGCGACATCTAGCGCCACGGCCATGCCGAGCCGCGTGCGAATCAGATGCAGCATCAGGTCGAAGGTCGGCGAGGCGCCGCCGGTGGTGAACACGGGGCCATCGATGACGTAGCGGTCGGGGCGCACGTCGACGCCGGGAAAGGCCGACGAGAAATCCTCCATGTCCTCCCAGTGGGTGGTGGCGCTGCGCCCCTCCAGCAGACCCGCGCGGGCAACCAGCCAGGTGCCGGCCTCGACGCCGCCGCAGGCGCGTGCCGCGCGCGCCGCCCGGCGCAGTCCGGACAGCAGGGCCGATGTGGCGTAGTTCTGCGTGCCGAAGCCGGCGACGACGACCAGCATATCGGTTGTGTCAGCCGCATCGAAGCGGCCGCTGACCGCCACCGGCAGGCCGCATGTGGTGACCGGCGCCTCGCCTGTCACCGAGACCAGCCTGAAATCAAACAGCGTCTCACCGGCAATGCGGTTGGCGGCGCGCAACGGATCGACGGCCGACGCGACGCACATGATCGACGAGCCGGAGAATACCAGCAGCGTTACCTTGAGCGGCAAACGCTCGGCCCGAAAGATCGTCGGTTTTTCGTTTTTGGTCACACGATCTTCGTAAAACGCAAAACAGTTTCCGGCAAGTCAGGCATTCTTGCCCTACGTTCTATTGGGAGAGAGTCCGATGCCGTTAGCGATGAACCGTGAGGTTTTCATTACCTGTGCCGTGACCGGGTCCGGCGGTTCGCAGGACCGCAGCCCGCATGTGCCGCGCTCGCCCAGAGAGATCGCCGATTCGGCTATCGAGGCGGCACAGGCAGGTGCTGCAATCGTGCACTGCCATGTGCGCGATCCCGAGACCGGCAAGCCTAGGCGCGACGTGCATCTCTATCGCGAAGTAACCGAGCGCATCCGCGCGGCGGACGTCGACGTGGTGCTGAACCTGACCGCCGGCATGGGGGGTGACATGGTATTCGGCCCGCCGGAGAAGCCGCTGCCGCTGAACGAAAAAGGCACGGACATGGGCGGCGCGAGCAACCGCATGGAACATGTGAGCCAGTGCCTGCCGGAAATCTGCACGCTCGATTGCGGCACCATGAATTTCGCCGAGGCCGATTATGTCATGACCAATACGCCCGGCATGCTGCGTGCCATGGGCGGCATGATGACGGCGCTCGGCGTCAAGCCGGAGATCGAGGCCTTCGACACCGGGCATCTGTGGTTCGCCAAGCAATTGGTCGAGGAAGAAGTGCTGAAGCCGGACGCGCTGGTGCAATTGTGCATGGGCGTGCCGTGGGGCGCGCCGGACGACCTCAACACCTTCATGGCCATGGTCAACAATGTACCGTCGACCTGGAACTGGTCGGCCTTTGCCATTGGCCGCAACCAGATGGCCTATGTCGCAGCCGCGGTGCTGGCCGGCGGCAATGTCCGCGTCGGACTGGAGGATAATCTCTGGCTCGACAAGGGCGTGCTGGCGACCAATGCGCAGCTGGTCGAGCGGGCGGTCAGCATCGTGTCGAATATGGGCGCCAGGGTCATCGGCCCGGACGAAGTCCGCAAGAAGCTGAACCTGACGAAGCGCGCACCGCTTTGAAAGCCGGTAGCCGGTTGGGAGGAGCCGCCGATGAAGACCGTGAAATTCACCGCCATGAAGGACGGCGACCGCGAGGACTATGCCTTCCTCACCGAGCACGAGATCGACTATGCGGCAAAGACCGGCGAGCGGCTGCTCGACGCGCTCGTCCAGCTTGATGCGGGCCTCTCGGGCTACAAGATCACCCGGCTCGGCCATTCACTGCAAGCGGCAACACGGGCCTGGCGCGACGGCGCCGACACCGACTGGATTGCCTGCGCCTTGCTGCACGATATTGGCGACATCTACGCGCCCTATAACCACGACGAGTATGCGGCGTCGATCCTGAAGCCTTTTGTGCGCGAGCAATGCACCTGGGTGGTGGAGAAGCACGGCGATTTCCAGCGCCTCTATTACGCCCACCACCTCGGCGGCAATCCACACGCCCGCGACCGTTTCGCCGGGCACATCTACTTCGACGATTGCGATAAGTTTTGCGAACGCTGGGATCAGTCGAGCTTCGATCCCGACTACGAGACATTGCCGATCGATTTCTTCCGGCCCTTCGTGCTCGAAGTGTTCGCGCGCAAGGCCTATGATGCATCCGTGATCCGTGCCGGCGAGCGTGTCGCCCTCACCGACCCCGCAACAGCCCGCACAAGAACCGGAGCTTCCGCATGAGCATCATCAACAAGGCGGCCGCGATCGGCGGCGGCGTCATCGGCGCCGGCTGGGTGGCGCGGCTGCTGCTCAACGGCATCGACGTGTCGATCTTCGATCCCGATCCCGAGGCGTCACGCAAGGTCGGCGAGGTGATGAAGGGCGCACGCCGCGCCTACAAGCAGATGCTGCCCGGCGGCCTGCCGAAAGAGGGCAAGCTTACCTTCGCCAAGACGATCGCCGAGGCGGTGGCCGACGCCGACTTCATCCAGGAAAGCGTGCCGGAGCGGCTCGACCTGAAGCACCGCGTGCTGGCCGAGATCGACCTTTATGCACCGGCCAACGCCATTATCGGCTCCTCCACCTCCGGCATCAAACCGACCGACATGCAGGTGGCGATGAAGAAGCACCCGGAGCGGCTGGTCGTCGGCCATCCGTTCAACCCCGTCTATCTGCTGCCGCTGGTCGAAATCGTCGGCGGCGAACAGACCTTTCCCGAGGCGATCGAAGTCGCCACGGAGATGTATGCCTCGATCGGCATGAAGCCGGTGGTGATCCGCAAGGAGATCGAAGCGTTCGTCGGCGACCGGCTGCTCGAAGCGGCCTGGCGCGAGGCGCTGTGGCTGGTCAAGGACGGCATCTGCACGGTCGAGGAGCTCGACGACATCATGCGCTACGGCTTCGGCCTGCGCTGGGCGCAGATGGGCATGTTCCAAGTCTATCGCGTCGCCGGCGGCGAGGCCGGCATGCGCCACTTCATGGCGCAGTTCGGCCCGTGCCTGAAATGGCCGTGGACCAAGCTGATGGACGTGCCGGAGTTCAACGATGAGCTGGTCGAGCTGATCGCCACCCAGTCGGACGATCAGGCGCACGGTCTGTCGATCCGCGAGCTCGAAAAGATCCGCGACGACAATCTGGTCGCCATCATGGAGGCACTGTCGAAGCAGAACAAAGGCAAAGGCTGGGGTGCCGGCGCCCTGCATAAGGACTACACCAGGCAGCTGGCCAAGCTCGCGGCCAAGAAGCCCACCGCCTCCAAGGCGGCCGAAAAGGCAAAGGCTGAAAAGCCGAAGAAAAGGAAGAAAGGCTGAGACCATGGATTTTGGTCTTTCGGAGGAGCAGAAGCTCATCGTCGAGACGACGCGGGCCTTCGTCGAGAACGAGCTTTACCCACATGAGCGCGAAGTGGAGCGTACCGGCGTGCTGCGCCGTGAGCTGATCGAGGAGATCAAGGCCAAGGCGATCGAAGCCGGCCTCTATGCCGCCAACATGCCGGCCGATGTCGGCGGCGCCGGGCTCGATACGGTGACCTGGCTGCTCTATGAAAAGGAGCTCGGCCGCGCCAACTACGCGCTGCACTGGACCTGCGTGGCGCGGCCCTCCAACATCCTTCTTGCCGGCACGCCGGAGCAGCGCGAGAAGTATTTGTTCCCGTGCATTCGCGGCGAGAAATGGGATTGCCTGGCAATGACCGAGCCGGGCGCCGGCTCCGATCTGCGCGGCATGAAGGCAACCGCCGTGCAAGACGGCGACGACTGGGTGCTGAACGGCACCAAGCATTTCATCAGCCACGCGGACCTCGCCGATTTCGCCATCGTCTTCATGGCCTCGGGTGAGGAAGAGTCTTCGCGTGGCAAACGCAAGAAGATCACCGCCTTTTTCGTCGACAAGGGCACCAAGGGTTTCACCGTTCGCGACGGCTACCGCAACGTCTCGCATCGCGGCTACACCAACGCCATCCTCGAATTCGACGATTGCCGGTTGCCGGCGAGCCAGGTACTCGGCGAGGTCCACAAAGGCTTCGATGTCGCCAATTCCTGGCTCGGCGCAACGCGCCTGCAGGTCGGCGCCACCTGCCTCGGCCGTGCCGACCGGGCGCTTGGCCATGCCATCGAATACGCCGCGCAGCGCCAGCAATTCGGCCAGCCGATCGGCAAATTCCAGGGCGTGTCGTTCAAGCTCGCCGACATGGCGACCGAGCTGAAGGCCGCCGACCTGATGGTGTTCGAAGCCGGCTGGAAGTACGATCAGGGCACCGTTACCGACCAGGACATGGCCATGGCCAAGCTGAAGGCCACCGAGATGCTTGCCTTCGTCGCCGACGAGGCGATCCAGATCCATGGCGGCATGGGGCTGATGGACGATTTGCCGCTCGAGCGCATCTGGCGCGACGCCCGCGTCGAGCGCATCTGGGAAGGCACTTCGGAAATCCAGCGCCACATCATCTCGCGGGCGCTGCTGCGCCCGTTCGGGGGCTGAACAGCGCAATGTTTGCATTCCTTCGCGCCCCCCTCTGTCCTATCGGACATCTCCCCCTCAAGGGGGGAGATTGGCCGCCATTCCTGATTTCGCCAGTTATTGCCGTTGCATGCCTGGGGCCGGCGGCCCAACTGCCAATCTCCCCCCTTGAGGGGGAGATGCCAAGTTTTGGCAAAGAGGGCAGGGCAGAGGGGGGTGTTCATGCACAAACTTGAACGTCTTTTGCGCCCACGAACGATCGCGGTCTTCGGTGGCGCGCAGGCTGCCGCCGTCGTCGCGCAATCGATCAAGATGGGATTTGCCGGCGAGATCTGGCCGGTGCATCCGAGCAAGGCCGAGGTCGCCGGCCGCAAGGCCTATCGCTCGGTGGCCGAATTACCCGGTGCGCCGGATGCCGCTTTCGTCGGCGTCAACCGGCGCTTGACCATCGAAGTGGTCAAGGCACTGGCCGAACGCGGCGCCGGCGGTGCGGTCTGCTTCGCCGCCGGCTTTCTCGAAACCGAGGCCTATGACGAAGACGGCGAGCGGCTGCAGGCCGAGCTGGTCGCGGCGGCGGGCCAAATGCCAATCATCGGGCCGAACTGCTACGGGCTCATCAACTATGCCGACGGCGCGCTTTTGTGGCCCGACCAGCATGGCGGCATCAGGCTGCCAGAAGGCGGTCGCGGCGTTGCCATCATCACCCAGTCGTCGAACATCGCCATCAACATGACGATGCAGAAGCGCGGCCTGCCGATCGCCTTTCTGATGACCGCCGGCAACCAGGCGCAGACCGGGCTTTCCGAAATGGCGCTCGGCCTGATCGAGGACGACCGTGTCACCGCGCTCGGCTTGCATATCGAGGCTTTCGATTCGGTAGCCGGCTTCGAAAGGCTGGCGGCACGGGCGCGCGAGCTGAAAAAGCCTGTCATCGCCATGAAGGTCGGCCGCTCCGAGCAGGCGCGGCAGGCGACCGTTTCCCATACCGCGTCGCTAGCCGGCTCGGACGCAGCGTCCGGCGCCTTCCTGAGGCGGCTCGGCATCGCCCGCATCGATTCGATCCCGGCCTTCATCGAGGCGCTCAAGCTGCTGCACGTCACCGGCCCCCTGCCCGGCTACCGGCTGTCGTCGATGAGCTGTTCGGGCGGCGAGGCGTCGGTGATGGCCGACAGCGCCGAAGACCGCTGGGTGACGTTTCCGCCACTCACCCCCGAGCACCGCGCGCATGTCAAATCGACGCTCGGGCCGCTGGTCGCGGTGGCCAACCCGCTCGACTACCACACCTTCATCTGGAACAACGAGCCGGCGATGACCGCCACCTTCACCGCGATGGTGTCGGGCGGCTTCGACCTCAACATGCTGGTGCTCGATTTCCCGCGCCCCGACCGCTGCTCGGACACCGACTGGTGGGCGACGCTGCGCGCCTTCGAAGTGGCGCTGAAGACCAACAGCGCGCAAGGCGCGATCGTCTCCTCGCTGCCGGAGAACCTGCCCGAGGAATACACTGCCGGCCTGATGGCGCGGGGCATGGTGCCGCTGTTCGGCATCTCCGAAGCCATGGACGCCGCCCAGGCGGCGGCCTTCATCGGCTGGGCCTGGCGCGAGCCGCAGGCGCAGCCGATCGACACTTCGGCGTCCGGCGCGCCGGCCGGCGACGATGTCACGCCGGACGAGGCCGAGGCGAAGGCGCGGCTCATCGAGGCCGGGCTCCCCGTGCCGAAGGGCGAGCGCGCCGGCAACGCGGTCGAAGCGGTCATCTCCTCGATGGCGCTCGGCTTCCCGGTGGCGCTGAAGGCCCTTGGCGTCATCCACAAGTCCGAGCTCGATGCGGTCCGGCTCAATTTGAGGGATGCCGAATCGGTCAGCACCGCCGCCCACGATCTCGGCCCGCTCGGCACGGGCCTTTATGTCGAGCGCATGGTGCGCGACGGCGTCGCCGAGCTGCTCGTCGGCTTCACCCGCGACCCGATGTTCGGCGCCGTGATGACGCTCGGCACCGGCGGCGTGCTGGTCGAGCTGTTGCGCGACAGCGTCACGCTGATGCTGCCGGCGACCCGCGACGATATCGAGGCCGCTTTGCGCGGGCTGAAACTGTTCCCGCTGCTCGACGGCTATCGCGGTCGGCCGAAGGCCGATGTTGCAGCGGCAATCGATGCGATATCGGGCATTGCCGCTTTCGTGCAGCAAAACGCCGGCGAGATCGAGGAACTCGACATCAATCCGCTGATCGTCTGCACCGAAGGCAAGGGCGCCTGGATCGCCGATGCGCTGCTGGTGCTTGGAGACAAGAAGAATGTCTGAAATCATTTCGACCCGCCGCGAAGGCGCTGTCCTCGAAGTCACGCTCGACCGGCCCAAGGCCAATGCCATCGACCTGAAGACGTCGCGGCTGATGGGCGAGACTTTCAAGGCGTTTCGCGACGATCCCGACTTGCGCGTCGCCATCGTCAAGACCGCCGGTGACAAGTTCTTCTGCGCCGGCTGGGACCTGAAGGCCGCGGCCGGCGGCGACGCGGTCGACGGCGACTATGGCGTCGGCGGCTTCGGCGGGCTGCAGGAACTGCGCGACCTCAACAAGCCGGTGATCGCCTGCGTCAACGGCATGGCGGTCGGCGGCGGCTTCGAACTGGCGCTATCCTGCGACCTCATTTATGCATCGGATCACTCCTCCTTCGCCCTGCCCGAAATCCGTGCCGGCACGCTGGCCGATGCGGCGACGATCAAGCTGCCGAAGCGCATCCCCTACCATGTCGCCATGGACCTTCTGCTCACCGGCCGCTGGATGGATGTCGCCGAGGCGCATCGATGGGGCCTGGTCAACGAGGTGCTGCCCAAGGAAAGACTTGAGGACCGCGTCTGGGAGATCGCGCGGCTGCTCGCCAGCGGCCCGCCGCTGGTCTTCGCCGCGATCAAGGAGACGGCCCGGGTCGCAGAATCGCTGACGTTCCAGGACGCGATGAACCGGGTGACGCGCCGGCAACTATCGACGGTTGACGCACTCTACGGCTCGGAGGACAATCTCGAGGGCTTTCGCGCCTTTGCCGAGAAGCGCGATCCGGTGTGGAAGGGGAAGTAGTGGCATTGCAGGAATGATGGCGCTCACCCCCCTCTGTCCTGCCGGACATCTCCCCCTCAAGGGGGGAGATTGGATGTCATCATCGCTTTCGCCAATTGCCGACGCCGGAGAAAAGGCGGTTTCGCCGAAGCTGCCGATCTCCCCACTTGAGGGGGAGATGGCCGGCAGGCCAGAGGGGGGTGTTCAGGCGGATTCATTGCGATCCATTCAGCGCCCATGACCGACTACAAAACCCTCATCGACGCCGAGACCTGGGCCTTCATCGAGCGGACCAATACCTATTATCCGCCCGATACGATCGACTACACCATCGCCGAGCAGCGCGAGATCTACAACAGGATGTGCCGCGAGTTCTTTGCCGGCTATCCCCAAGGCGTCACGGCGGAAACCACCGCCATTGCCACACCCTGGCACATCCCGATCCGCGTCTACCGCGCTCCGGCGCCGGAAGCTTCGGCGATGGTGCTTTATTTCCATGGCGGCGGTTTTATCCTCGGCGGGCTCGACAGCCATGACGACCTCTGCGCCGAGCTTTGCGGCCGCACCGGCTATGAAGTGGTTTCGGTCGACTACCGGCTGGCGCCTGAGCACCTTCATCCGGCCGCCTTCGACGACGCCATCTGCGCCTTCGAATGGGCGGCGGCGACTTACGAGCGTCCTGTCCTGCTCTGCGGCGACAGTGCCGGCGGCAATCTCGCCGCCGCTGTCAGCCACGCAACGCGCGGCCATGCGCGCAAGCCGATCGGCCAGATTCTGGTCTATCCCGGCCTTGGCGGCGACAGCTCCGCCGGTTCCTACGTCACCCACGCGGAGGCGCCGATGCTTACCGCGCGCGACCTCGTTTTCTACAGGGACATCAGGACCGGTGGCGAGGATCGCACCGGCGATCTCACTCTGTGGCCGCTCGCCGACGCCGAGTTCGCCAATCTGCCGCCCACCGTCGTGATCACCGCTGAATGCGACCCGCTGTCGTCGGACGGCGAAGCCTATCGCGACCGCATCGTTGCCGCGGGCGGGCGCGCCTGGTGGCTCGAGGAGCCGGGGCTGGTGCATGGCTATTTGCGCGCCAGGCACACGGCCGGCCGCGCCCGCTCGAGCTTTACCCGGATTGTCGATGCGGTAGCGGTTTTGGGAAGGGGCGAGTGGATCTGGTGAGGGATGTCTTCCCGACCAGAACGGGCCTTTGTCGGCCGGTACAGCTCTATTTGCGGCGGCGTCGCCGGCCGGAAACCTGCTTCAGCCAAGGTCCTAAATGAAAGCCGCTCATCAGCAGGTACATCGGGACCATGCCGCCCAGCGGTGACGCCTCTTGCCCGGTCGAGCACATCATGTCCGGCGCTCCGCCGAGAAGCGTCAGCAGCGCCATGGTTGCGAAGGTCGGCGCGGCCGCAAAGGACAGCCAATCGGCTGCACTATGGCCGGCCGGGCTCGCATCGCCGGTGGATCCGCCTGCATGAATCTCGCTCATGTCCGTAGTCCTACATAGCGAGCGGGATGCGGTCGAACCGTGCATCCCGCTCCTCCAATTGCCCTGGCCGCATTTCCGCGACGCCAAAGACGTTCTATTCGGTGCGATTCCGGAACGCGGCCTCTCCGGCGTCCGATATCTCGACCCATTTTTTGTCGGGGACGGCTTCGGCGCCGTAATTGTCGTGCCAGTTCCACCACTTGTACGTCGGCGTCTGCGGATAGCCCTCGGGCGAATCCTCCCAAACCTCCTGGCGGCCGAGCGGCGACAGGTCGAGATAGCTCCATACGGTCCCCATCGCCTCGTCGCCGCGGTTGTTGATGAAGTAGGTACGGAACACGCGATCACCGTCGCGGATGAACACGTTGTGGCCGTGCCATTCGTCAACGCCGAAATCGGCATCGAAGCTGTCGGTGATGGTGTACCAGGGCATCTTCCAGTCCATCCGCGCCTTCAGCCGCGCAATGTCGGCCTGCGGTGCGCGCGAGGCGTAGGCAAGCGTGGTGTCGCGGGCGTTCAGATGGGCGAGGTTGCCGACCTGGTCCGCCCCCAGCGAACAGCCGCGGCAAGCGTGGTCGGGCCAGCCGAATACGCCGGGCTCGAAGAAAGCGCGGTAGACGATCAGCTGACGGCGGCCCTCGAACAGGTCGAGCAGGCTCACCTTTCCGTCAGGCCCTTCGAACGTATAGGTCTTCTCCACCGCCATCCACGGCATCCGCCGGCGCTCGGCGGCCAGTGCGTCGCGAGCCCGGGTCACGGTCTTCTCTTTCACGAGCAGCTGCTGGCGCGCGGCCTCCCACGCGTCAGGCGAAACGACCGGTGGTGTCTTCATCGCGAGCCGCGTCGTCTGCTCGCCTGTGCCATTCTGATGTGCCGTCATTGTGCATCTCCCTTGCTGGTCTGTCGCCGCATGCGCGACGTGTTGGGTCGTCAGATAGGATAGGGGCGATAGCGGATTGGCGAGAGTGACAAGTGTGACGCGATTCCGACGGGTCCGCTGATCACGGCCAATTTCGCCGCCCGCGACGCCCCTGCGCTCATTCGTGCCCGGACTGCTGAATGGGCCGAGCGCCGGCCAGATAGCGGTCATTGTCAAACGGCTCGGCCTGGTTGCTATCCGGACTCCACAGCTGCCGGTGGGTTCGTGTGAGATCGCCGAGGTAGACATGCAGCGCACCCGATCGCGCACCGCCCGTATTCGCAACCGCATGAACGGTATTTGACGCCATGTGCACCACGGCAGGCGCTGCGATGTCCTGCCTTTCGGGAACATCGAGTTCGCTGCCGGCAACGGGATAGATGAAGTTCGTCTCGCTGCCCTTGTAGATGCCGATCAAGGCATCCATCAGGTGGTTGTGAGGCGGGTACTGCAGGCCGGGCGACAGAGTGATGTGATAGATCGTCAGGTTCGGACTCGCATGCAGAAGCACCTCGTCGTCGTCTTCTTCGTGAGCGAGTGTTCCCGATGCGTGAAAGCGGTTGGTGTAGTCGCCCAGGACCGTCCTTACCGCTTCGAGGGGATCTGGCCCCTTCGCGGCATTGACGATATCATCGGCAACGGCGTAGAGAGGCGAGTTGGCGGGTAAAGGCATATCAGTTACCCTCCCTGAGATGCTCAGATCATCAATCTGAGATGCTCACGCTAGCGAATGCTGATGCCAGCGTCAACGGGACAGCCAGACGGACAGAATATGAAAACGACGAAGTTGACCGCCGAACCGGCAAGGCCGGCCACGGTCGAGGCGACAGCACTGTCAGCCGCCGACGTCCTTCGCAGGGAACAGGCATATGAGCAGCTGAGGAACGACATCATTGCCTGCGTGTTGCGCCCCGGCGAAGCGCTGACGGAGAAACAGATCGGTGATCGATACCAGATCAAAAAGGCGACGATCCGCGCGGCGCTGGCTCGTCTGATGCAGGAAGCTCTGGTCAGGAGCGAGCCGCGCCGCGGCTACGTCGTTGCTACGCTCAGCCTGCGGGATGTCAACGAGATCTTCGATGTCCGCAGCTTGATCGAGCCGGAAGTGTTCAGGGTGGCGGCATCGAACATGACCGAGCGCGGGCTCGAGGATGTCAGGCTGGCAGCGCAAAAAGTGCTGAAGCCGGAGACGCTACGCAGCCACGTCGCCTTCCTTGCGGCCGACCGTGCCTTTCGTCTGGCCCTTGCGGAGCTCTCGGGAAATTTACGACTGGCGCATCTCCTGGACCAGATACTCGACCAGTCGGCGCGGGTTCTCCACCTCGGCTTCAAGTCCCGCGACTTCACCCAGTTGATCATCGCCCAGCAAAAGGAGCTGGTCCTTGCCTGCGAGGCAGGCGAGGTTTCCGCCATCGTCAAACTTGCCCGTTCGCAGTGCCTGTCTCTCAAGAAGCAGGTGCTCGAGGCTTTGCTTGCCGGTTCCAAGCTTCAAGACGTCAATTTGCAGCCCTTCGCCTAGAGCCGGTTCCGGTTCTCCTGGAACCGGTAACCCGCTCTAACTATCTGTTTTGCCGCATTTATGCGGACGCCAAATGATTCCATTTGGCTGCAAAATGCTCTAAGGGAAGTTGGCCACTCGGTGCGACCCGCCACCTTGGCGCAACGGCCGCCGGCGGGCCTTGTTTCACCCCACCGCGCGTGCCGCCGCCCGTCCGGCACTGCGGCCGGAAAAGATGCAGCCGCCGAGAAACGTGCCTTCGAGCGCTGCATAGCCGTGCATGCCGCCGCCGCCGAAACCGGCGGCCTCGCCCGCCGCGTACAGCCCCTCGACTGGTTGGCCGCCGGCGCCCAGCACGCGGCTGTCGAGGTCAGTCTCCAGCCCACCGAGCGTCTTGCGGGTCAGGATGCTGAGCCTGACGGCAATCAGCGGGCCATTGGCGGGATCGAGCAGCTTGTGCGGTCTTGCGGTGCGGATCAGCCGGTCGCCGAGATAGGCTCGCGCGCCGCGCAACGCAGTAATCTGCATGTCCTTGGAGAACGGATTGTCGAGCTGCCGGTCGCGGGCGCGGATTTCGCGCTCAACCTGCGCCAGTTCGAGCAGCGGCTCGCTGCCGGCCACTGCGTTCATGCGGGCGACCAGCGCCGGCAAATCAGGCTCGACGATGAAATCCTCGCCCTTCTCCATGAACGCCTTGACCGGCGCGGGCACGCCGCTGGTGGCGCGGCCGAGCACCTGGCGCCAGCTCTTCCCCGTCAGATCGGGGTTCTGCTCGGAGCCCGACAGCGCGAACTCCTTCTGGATGATCTTTTTGGTCAGGATGAACCAGGAATGATCGAAGCCGGTGCTCATGATGTGGCTGAGCGTGGCCAACGTGTCGAAGCCGGGATAGAGCGGGACCGGCAGGCGCTTGCCGCGCGCATCGAGCCACAGCGATGACGGGCCGGGCAGGATGCGGATCGCATGATCGGTCCAGATCGGTGCCCAGTTCCTGACGCCCTCGACATAGTGCCACATGCGGTCGCGGTTGATCAGCCGGCCGCCCGCGGCTTCGGCGATCGCCAGCATGCGGCCGTCGACATGATCGGGAACGCCAGTGATCATGCGTTTCGGCGGCGCGCCCATCCGCTTCGGCCAATTCTCCCGGACCAGCTGGTGATTGGCGCCGATGCCGCCGGAGGCGACGATGACGGCCTGTGCCTTCACCTCGAAATTGCCGGTGATCTCGCGCGAGCTCTTGCGGCCGCGCTCGGCATCGCTCGCCGCCAACAGGTCGCCGCGCACGCCGTCGACGACGCCGCCCGTCCGCGTCAATTCGTTGACCCGGTGACGGAATTTGAAGCGGATCAGCCCGCGTTTCTCGGCCTCGCGCACGCGCTGCACGAACGGTTCGAGCACGCCAGGGCCGGTGCCCCAGGTGATGTGGAAGCGCGGCACCGAATTGCCGTGGCCGACGGCATTGCCGCCGCCGCGCTCGGCCCAGCCGACCACCGGAAAGAATTTCAAGCCGCGCTGCATGAGCCAGGAGCGCTTCTCGCCGGCGGCGAAGCCGAGATAGGCCTCGGCCCAGCGGCGCGGCCAGAGATCTTCCGTGCGGTCGAAGGCTGCGGTGCCCAGCCAGTCCTCGAGCGCCAGCTCATACGAATCGCGGATGCGCATGCGCCGTTGTTCGGGCGAATCGACGAGGAAGATGCCGCCGAGCGACCAGAATGCCTGGCCGCCAAGCGACTGCTCCGGCTCCTGCTCGACAATGATGGCCTTCTTGCCGGCCGCAGACAGTTCGGCCGCCGCGACAAGGCCGGCAAGGCCGGCGCCGACAATGATCACATCCGCAGCGTCGGACATCTATTTGGCCATGATCTCGTCCAAAAACCGGTCCCGTTGTGGGATCATGGCCGGCCTAGACTGTTTCCCAGCCTTCCTTCTCGCCGGCGCGGAAGATGGCATCGATGACCTTCTGGTTGAGCACCGATTCTTCCAGAGTGAAGACGCGGTCCTTGCCGCCCTGCGCAGCCCGCGCGAAGGCCTCGACTTCCAGCCGGTATTGCTGCGTGCCGGGAAAGCGGAACACCTGCGCCTCGCTGTGGTTCTGGTTGTGCAGCTCGACGCGGTGATGGTCGTAGAGCCCGGCGTTGAACGGTGAGAACACCTCGATGAAGCCCTTCTCGCCGTGGAAGACCATCACCTGGCGTGCCGCCATCTGCGTCGACAGGTAAAACGACAGCTCGAAGTCGCCGAAATCGGCGCGGATCGAGGAATAGATGTCGGTGCCGAACGTCTTGTCGCGCTCGATCGTCGCCTGGACGCGCAGCGGCTCCTTGCCGGTCGAAAAGCGTGTCGACACTGTCGGGTAGACACCGATGTCGGGCAGCGCGCCGCCGCCGAGATCGAGCTTGTTGCGCATGTTGTTGGGGTCGACATTGTAATAGGAGAACGCGCCCTGGACATGGCGCAGCCGGCCGATGGCGCCGTTGGCGATCAGCTCGCGCACCTTGATCCATTGCGGATGGTAGACGACCATGAAGGCTTCGCAGACCAGCACCTTCCTGGCATCGCGCAGCTTGATCAGCGGCGGAATGTCCTTGGCATCGAGCGCCAGCGGTTTTTCGACCAGAACATGCTTGCCGGCCTCGATCGCCTTGGCCGTCCATTCGACATGCTGCGAGGTCGGCAGCGGAATGTAGACGCCGTCGATGTCGCTGGAGGCGAGCAGCTCCTCATAGGAGCCGAACGCGTGGCGCGCACCGAAGCGTTCGCCCAGCGCCCGCGCTTTCGACAGATCGCGGCTGGCAATCGCGGACAGCACGCCGTTCTCCGCCTCGACGATTGCCGGCAAAAGCTGCTCGCGGCCGATCTTGGCCGTCGACAAAACACCCCATCGGAACATCAGATTTCTCCTCTCGATTGCAGGCCTGGAGGTTTGCCTGAAATCGGCGGAAAAGCCAATGCGGGAGCATGGCGGCGAACAGGGCGATCATCTGCGGCTTGTCCGGATGCCGGCGCTGCCCTTGCGGAACCCCGGTCCTGCAAAGACTATCCCCGCTTGCCGGTCAGCGTCATGTCGAAGTCGACGACGTTGGAATAAATCGGCGTGCCGACATCCATGCCGTAGCGCGACCGCAGCACCTTGCCGGTGACGTGGAATTTTATCGTGCCCGCCTTGAGGCCGCCGAGATCGGCGGTGAATTTTTCCTGAAAGGTCTTGCCGCGCGCCGTCAGCCTGCCGGTAACCAGGGCTGACGTGTCGCCGGTCCGTTTGACGCTGGTCGAACGGAACTGGATCTCCGGATTGTCGGCCGCGTCGAACACCGCGTCCGAGCGAAGAAAGGCATCGATGCGGCTTTGGCCGGTACCGACGCTTTCGGGGAAGATGGTGAAATTGACCTGGGACCGGCCGACATCGCTGTTGTCGATCAGGATACTGCCCTTGAAGCGGGCGAAGGCGCCGTCGAGCCCGCCGCCGCCGAGCTTGCCGATGGAGAAGTGGATGCTGGAACTCCCCGGGCGGATGATGTAGCTGCCGGCCGCATCGCCGAGGGCAACGGCGGCGAAAACAGGCATGGCAAAACAAGCGGCGGCGGCCGCAAATCCGAAGATGCGCGCGTACATGGAAATGGTCCTCTTGGCAGGCAACGCTTTCTTGCGTCCTCGCCCCATCAACGAATGAGCCGTCCGCTCTATTCCCTGTCGTGATGTGACGAAGCCGTGATCATGCGCGTCAGCACGGTATCCCTCAGCCAGAAATGATGGCGCAGCGCTGCGGCGAGATGCAAAGCGACAAGTCCGATGCCGGCATAGGCGAGATACCAGTGCGTCGCTGCCCAGAAGCTTTCTGCCGTGTCCGATTCACCGAGCGGCAGATTGGGCATGACGAACAGATTGAACGGCACGCTCGGGATCTCCAGCACCGAGACCGAGACCAGCGCCCAGCCGGACAACGGCAGAGCGAGCTGAAACGCATAAAGCGCGAGATGGACCAGCGGCGCCGCACGGCGCTCGAAAGGCCCGACCGAGCGCGGCAGCGGCGGGGCCGGTCTGCCTAGGCGCCAGGCGATGCGCAGGATGACCAGTCCAAGCAGCAGGAAGCCGAAGGATTTATGCAGCTGGATCAGCTCGAAGGCGGTGCGCTGGCTGGACAGCCGCACCATGACGAAGCCGAGCACGAACTGGCCGATAAAGAGCGCCGCGATCAGCCAGTGAAGGATGATCGCCGTCCAGCCGTAGCCGGCCGTCTGGTTTTTGGGCAGTGCTGACATGGTCGGTGAACGAATGCCAGGTCGGCTTTCTTCCACCTCTCCCGTGTGGGGAGGGTTGGCTTACTCGCCGACCTTGAAAAAATCGACAAAGGCCCTGAGCGCCGGCCGCATCTGGCGGCGGCTGGGGTAATAGACGAAGAAGCCGTCGAAGCGCGGGCACCAGTCCTCCAGCACGCGAACGAGCTTGCCGGCGGCGAGCGCGTCGCGGACATAGTCCTCGAACACGAAGGCGAGCCCGGCGCCGTCGACTGCGGCGTTGGCAATCAGATGGTCCTCGTCGAGGATCAGCGGCCCTTGCACCGGTATCTCGATCTCCTCGCCGTTTTGCTCGAATTCCCAGCGGTAGAGAATGCCGCTGGAGAAGCGGAAGCGGATGCAGCGGTGAGCGGCGAGATCGCGCGGATGCTGCGGCTTGGGCATGGTCTCGAAATAGGCTGGCGCGCCGACCACCGCGCCGCGAAGGTCTGGTCCGATACGCACCGCGATCATGTCGCGCTGCAGGCTCTCGCCCAGTCGCACACCGGCATCGAAGCCGCCCTCGACCACATCGGTGAAGCGGTCCTCGATGACGATCTCCAGCACGATGTCGGGATAGGCAGCAGCAAAGGCGCTGAGCCTTGGCGTCAGCGCCAGATGGGCGGCGGTTCGCGGCACCGTCAGCCTGAGATTGCCCCCCGGCCGGTCGCGCGCCTCAATCGCCGATTCCAGCGCCAGGTCGATTTCCGACAGCGCCGGCCTGAGGCGCTCGAGCAGTTGCGCGCCCTCCTCGGTCGGAGCGACGCTGCGCGTGCTGCGCGCCAGAAGGCGCACGCCGAGGCGCGCTTCGAGGCTGGACACCGCGTGGCTGACCGCCGATGGCGCGATTGCCAGTTCCTTGGCGGCGCCGCGAAAACTGCCGCATTGGGCGACCATTGCCAGTACCGCGAGCTGTGAAAGATGGGTTCGCTTCATTGATCTATTTCTTGGAACAGCCCGTGCAAATGAGAGCCGATTATCGAACTCGGCGCAAGACGCTATCTCTGCGGCATCACAACCATCACAACAAGGAGACACGTGATGCAAACCCGCAAGCTTGGCAATAAACTTGACGTCTACCCGGTCGGCCTCGGCTGCATGGGGATGAGCTTTGCCTATGGTGGCCAGCCGGAGGCGGAGGCGATTGCCACGCTGCGCCATGCCGTCGAGATCGGGGTCAATTTCTTCGACACGGCCGAGGTCTATGGCCCTTACGAGAACGAGATCCTGGTCGGCAAGGCGCTGAAGCCGGTGCGCGACAAGGTGACGATCGCAACCAAATTCGGCTTCAAGATCCTCGAAGAAGGGAGCGGCATGGAGCGCATGGCCGGTGTCGATAGCCGCCCGGAGCATGTCAAGGCCGTGGCCGAAGCGTCATTGAAGCGGTTGGATACGGAGGTGATCGATCTCTATTACCAGCACCGCGTCGACCCCAACGTGCCGATCGAGGATACGGTCGGCGCCATGGCCGAGCTGGTGCGCGAGGGCAAGGTGCGGGCGCTCGGCCTGTCGGAGGCGAGTGCGGCGACCATCCGCCGGGCGCATGCCGTGCACCCGATCGCCGCCGTGCAGAGCGAGTATTCACTGTGGAGCCGCGATCCGGAGGGGGAAGTGTTTGCCGTCTGCCGCGAGCTCGGCATCGGCTTTGTCCCGTATAGCCCGCTCGGCCGCGGCCTGCTCACCGGCACGATCGCCAAGCCCGATGTTCTCGGCGCCGACGACTGGCGCCGCGGGTTGCCGCGCTTCCAGGCCGACGCCATGGCGGCCAATGCGGCGGTCGTCGCCGTGCTGGAAAAGATGGCCGCCGGGAAGGGCGTGACGCCGGCGCAGCTGGCGCTCGCCTGGGTGCTGCATCAGGGCGACTTCATTGTCCCGATCCCCGGTGCGCGAAAAATGCGCCATCTGGAGCAGAATACGGCGGCAGCCGATATCGTGCTGAGCCAGGCCGAGGTGGCATCAATCGGCGACGCCCTGTCGCCGGAAAAGGTGGTCGGCAAGCGCTATACCGAGGAGCTGCTGGCGCTGGTTAACGGGTGAACGGCAATCGACGGCGTAATCGAAACGGGGCGTTTCGGCACCCCTTTTTGACTAATACGGTGCGATGCAAAGCGTTGTGAGACCTCGGCGCGAGGCACCCCCCTCTGTCCTGCCGGACATCTCCCCCTCAAGGGGGGAGATTGGCAGTTCCCGCGCCCTGCCCGCCCTTCCGGCGCCGGTGATTGGCGAAAGCCGAGGCGACATCCGATCTCCCCCCTTGAGGGGGAGATGCCCGGCAGGGCAGAGGGGGGTGCCTCGCGCCGACATTTCCTACCAAGGCACGACACTGATCTCCGGCCAGTTCTCCCTGGCACGCGCGCCCTTCATCTCGTGCGTCTGCCGATTATCCAGTGCACGGTTCGGGGTAACGCGAAACGAGAAGATGTCGTCGAGCCCGAACGGCGCCACGAGCGCGAGTTGCCCATCGGTGCCGAATCTAACGCCGACCGCATGGGTTTTCGAAGCGAAATAGGACAGCGCCTCGGCGGACGACGACAGTCTGGGATAGGAACCGCCAAAGCGCGCCTCAAACCACAGATGCACCCGCGCCTGGTTGCGCACTTCGACCGGCAGCGTCAGTCCTTCGAACTGCTTCGCCGCCCGGCGGATGACCGTGTCCTCGGCTTCATAGGACAGATCGCTCTCATCGAAATAGAACAGGTCGACATCCCGGATGCCGTACCCCGAGGGCTTTCCGGTCAGGTGATTCCAGACGCTGTTGTAAAGCGCGCCGGACACGACCAGCCAGTCCCGCAGGTCAAGCGCCCGCACTCGCGACAGCGTCTCGCCAATCAGCGGATCGGCCGAGACGATATCGAGAAAGGCTGCACGCTGTTCCTCAAAGGGCAGCCCTGAATAGCGCAAATGGTCCATCGCCCTTTGGACGGCGATTCGTCACCTGCCGGCAACCCCTCTAGGTCCTCAGCGCGCCATGCGTTGTGCAATTATCGGAAAGGGCGTCGTGACGCCCATTTCTGCAGGCTAGTTTCCCTCCCGCCCAAGGCTCATTGTTCGGTCGGTCTCGGACCAGAAGACTGGCTCCTCGATTGACGGCCATTCTTCGCCATACACAAAGCCTTCGATCGCATCTAGCTTTCCTTCAATCTCATCGAAGAACAGCACCATGCCGCAAAGAAGCTGGTCAGGTCCAACGCACGCTACCCGAAGCGAACTGAACACTCGACTCTCAAAGCGCAATTCCGGGGGAACCGATGAGGGAGTGACTCTGGTCATGAATCCTACAGGATCGCGGCTGCGTACTTTGACTTTCAGCGCACGCATCATGTCAGGAGAAACGCCGGCGGAACGGCAGAACTCCTTGACGAAAAACACTTCCAGCGGGGTCAGGTGCATTTAGCTCAGCGGCAGAACGGACAGCGTTTCATTGGCGCTTGTACATCACGTCCGTCCGGATGACGTACTTGCGCCCCGACAGCACCTCGTCGCCGCGATGCTCGATCGGATGGTAGAACGCCAGTGCCATTCCTTTCTTCGGCTTCACCAGAAGACTGCTACCGGCATAGCCCGGCATCTCGCCGCGAAACGAGGTTCCTCCCCCTTCAAATCCATCTGATAGATAAATCATGAACGTGAACTGACTGCGCTCCAAGGCGTGGCGCTCGAAATAGCCGTCATGGTGCCAATCGAACTTCTGGCCCGGCCCATAGCGATAGAAACGGAAACGCTCATTCAGCCCGGTCAAGCGCCAGTCGCCGAGACCACGATAGAGCAGAGGCCGCGCCCGTGCGAAGAGCAAATCCGCAAGGTCCTCGTCATCGAAGACAACCCGGTCGTTATTGCGAAGCTCCTTCAGGACGGTGGCGCCGCCGGAGCTGTTCACCTTGGCCGCCTCGAAACCGCGCCGTTCACTGTCAGCGATCAGATCGGCGCATTCCTGGTCATCCAAGAAGCCGTCGATCGTCCCGATGTGAGTTGCCAGCCAGGTGATGGAGAGTTTGCTGGTGTGAACCATCATCGCATCCGTTCTAGGTTCTGAGCACGCCGCCGGTCTGCTTGCCGACATTCTCGACGATGCGCTTGGCCAGCGCCTCGAAATCGTCGTCGGTCAGCGTCTTTTCGACCGGCTGGATCGACACTTCAATGGCGATCGATTTTTTCGCCGCGCCGAGCGCTGCACCCTCGAAAACATCGAACACCGAGACGCCGGAAATCAGCTTTCGGTCGGCGGCAAGGGCGGCGCGAACGAGTGTGCCGGCTTCGACCGCCTTGTCGACAACGAAGGCGAAATCGCGCTTGACCGCCTGGAAGGCGGACAGATCAAGCCTCGGCTTCGTCCGCGTCGGCTTGGCCTTCGGCTCGGGCACCGCATCGATGAACACTTCGAAGCCGCAGAGCGGGCCGGAGACGTCCAGCCCCTCCAGTGTCTTCGGGTGGAACTCGCCAAACGTGCCAAGGATTACCTTCGGCCCAAGCTTGATCGTGCCGGAGCGGCCGGGATGATACCAGGCCGGGCCGCCAGCCTCGATCTGCAGCCGCTCGACCGGCGCGCCGCAGGCTTCGAGTGCTGCGATCGCATCGGCCTTGGCATCGAAGACGCCGACGGCGCCGGCGTTGCCGGCCCAATGGCGGCCGGAGCCCTCGAGCTTGGCGGTGCCGCGCCGCACGCCGGCGGCAACGCGCCGCTGCTGGTCGGCGCCGTCGCCCTCGTAAGTGCCCGACACTTCGAAAAGCGCGATATCGCCGATGCCCCTGTCGGCATTGCGCTGTGCTGCCGCAATCAGCCCCGGCAGCAGCGACGGCCGCATGTCCGACATATCGGCGGCGATCGGGTTGGCAAGCTTCAGCGCCTGCTGGCCGCCGCCGAACAATTCGGCGTGTTTTGCCGGAATGAACGACCAGGTGACGGCCTCCATCATGCCGCGCACGGCAAGTGCCCGCTTGGCGGCGCGGGTGCGGATCTGCAGCACAGTCAGGATCCTGGCGTTGACCGCATCGTGCGAACCGAGCGGCTGCGGCGCGATGTTGTCGACGCCGTGGATGCGCATGACCTCCTCGACCAGGTCGGCCTTGCCGTCGACATCCGGCCGCCAGGACGGGACCGCCACATTGACGACATCGCCCGTGCCCTCCGGCCTGAAGCCGAGGCGGGCAAGAATGTCGAGGCTTGTCGAGCGCGGCACTTCGATGCCGGTCAGCCGCTTCACTTCCGACAATGGGAACGAGACGATCTTCGGCTGATGGCCGGCATAGCCGACGACTCGGGTTTGGGCCGGCGTACCACCGCAGAAATCGAGCACCAGCTTCGTTGCCAGCTCCAAGCCGGGAACCATCATTTCCGGGTCGACGCCACGCTCAAACCGATAGCGCGCGTCGGTGATGATGCCGAGTGTGCGGCCGGTGCGGGCGGTGGTGATCGGGTCCCAAAGCGCCGACTCGATCAGCACGTCTGACGTGTTCTCGTCGCAGCCGGAATGCTCGCCGCCCATGATGCCGGCAATCGATTCGATGCCGTCCTGGTCGGCGATGACGCACATCTCCGGCGTCAGCGTGTATTCGCGGCCGTCGAGCGCCAGCACCTTTTCGCCGTCATGCGCCCGGCGCACGGTGAGATTGCCGGTGACCTTCGCAGCGTCAAAAACATGCAGCGGCCGACCGCGGTCGAAGGTGACGTAATTGGTGATATCGACGAGCGCGCTGATCGGCCTCAAGCCGATGGCGAGAAGCCTTTGCTGCAGCCATTTCGGCGACGGTCCGTTCTTGACGCCGCGTACCAGGCGCAGCGCAAAGCCGGGACAGAGCTCCGGCGCTTCGATCGTCACCTTGACCGGCGTCTCGCCCTTGCCGGGGATCGGCTCTATCGGCGCGATCTTCAGCGTGCCGAGCCCGCTCGCCGCCAGATCGCGGGCGATGCCATGGACACTGGTCGCATCCGGCCGGTTCGGCGTCAGATTGATCTCGATCAGCGGGTCGTCGAGATGGGCATAGGCGGCGAAGCTGGTACCGACCGGCGCATCGGCCGGAAGGTCGATGATGCCGTCATGCTCCTCGGACAATTCGAGCTCGCGCTCGGAGCACATCATGCCGTGGCTTTCAACGCCGCGGATCTTGCCGACGGTCAGCGTCACGTCGATGCCGGGAATATAGGTGCCCGGTGCTGCAAAGGCGCCGATCAGGCCCGCGCGGGCGTTCGGCGCTCCACACACGACCTGCACCGGCGGCTTGCCGTCGCCGGTGTCGACGGTCAGCACGCGAAGCCGGTCGGCGTCGGGATGCTGGACCGCCGTCAGCACCTTGGCGATGACGAAGGGGGCCAGGCTCGCCCGGTCGTCGACATGCTCGACCTCGAGGCCGATCGAGGTGAGACGCTCGACGATTTCCGCCAGCGAGGCGTCGGTGTCGAGATGATCCTTGAGCCAGGAGAGGGTGAGTTTCATGACTGTGTTCCGTCTGGTCTGGGCACGCTGCACTTGAAGCTATGCGTCCGCGCGTCGCACATGTGCAGGAAGGCGAGCTGCCCGCGGATTTGCTGCGGCCCGGTCGTCACGCGCTCAAGCCCCCGAACAGCGTCGGCATGTCAAGCGGCCTAAAACCGTAATGCGACAGCCAGCGCACATCGGCGTCGAAGAAGGCGCGCAGATCCGGCATGCCGTATTTCAGCATGGCGATGCGGTCGATGCCCATGCCCCAGGCGAAGCCCTGGTATTCGTCGGGATCGAGCCCGCCGTAACGGAGCACATTGGGGTGGACCATGCCGCAGCCGAGGATCTCCATCCAGTCCGAGCCCTCGCCGAAGCGCACCTCGCCGGGCCGCGAACGGTCGCACTGGATGTCGACCTCGAGGCTGGGCTCGGTGAACGGGAAGAAGGACGGCCGGAAGCGCATCTTGACGCTCGGCACTTCGAAGAAGGCCTTGCAGAACTCCTCCAGCACCCATTTCATGTTGGCGACGTTGGCCGATTTGTCGATCACCAGCCCCTCGACCTGATGGAACATCGGCGAGTGGGTGGCATCGGAATCCTGCCGGTAGGTCTTGCCGGGAATGACGATGCGGATCGGCGGCTTCTGCATCTCCATGGTGCGGATCTGCACCGGCGAGGTGTGGGTGCGCAAAAGCTTGCGCTCCCCCTGCTCGTCCGGCTGGAAGAAGAACGTGTCGTGCATCTCGCGCGCCGGGTGGCCTTCCGGGAAGTTCAGCGAGGTGAAATTGTAATAGTCGGTCTCGATGTCCGGACCTTCGGCGATGGCAAAGCCGAGATCGCCGAAAATCGCCGCGATCTCGTCGATAACCTGGCTGATCGGATGGATGCGGCCGCGCTCGGCCGGCGATTGCCTGACCGGCAAGCTGACGTCGACCTTCTCGGCGGCAAGCCGTGCCGTGATCGCCACATCTTTCAGCTCGGCGCGGCGCGCCGAAAGTGCCTCGGTGACGCGGTTCTTGAGGCCGTTGATTGCCGGGCCTTTGACCTGTCGCTCCTCGGCGCTCATCGAGCCGAGCGTCTTCAGCATCTCGGAAACCGAGCCCTTCTTGCCAAGGGCAGAGACACGCACCGCCTCGATCGCCTGCTCGTCGGCGGCCGAGGCGATCTCGGCCATCAGGGAATTTTCGAGAGTTTCCATGTCACTCATGTTCCAGATCCGATTGGAAGCAAAGAAAAACCCGCGCCAGCCCTGCCAGCGCGGGTTTCCCAAATCAAGTGTCGAATAGCTTGGGAAGCGCTGGTCTTAAGCGACAGCGCTTTCAAAAGCATTCGGCGTGGTGTTCTTCAGGTATTCGAGCGCGACCTTGGCCTTGGCCACGAGTGCGGCGAAGGCCTGCGGCTCGTGGATGGCCATGTCCGACAGGATCTTGCGATCGATCTCGATCCCGGCCTTGTTGAGACCGTCGATGAAACGGCCATAGGTCAGGCCATGCTCATGCGTCGCCGCATTGATGCGCTGGATCCACAGCGCGCGGAACGAGCGCTTGCGGTTCTTGCGGTCGCGATAGGCGTACTGCAGCGACTTTTCCACCGCCTGCTTGGCGATGCGGATGGTGTTCTTGCGACGGCCGTAAAAACCCTTGGCGGCTTTCAGGACCTTCTTGTGCTTGGCGTGCGAGGTGACGCCTCTCTTTACGCGTGCCATGTCATGATCTCCTTAAAAGCAATTCCAGGAAAGTGCCTGGCGGTTTTCCGTTCGGAATTGCGTAAAACAAATGCGTGCCCAGACCGAATGCTCTTATTTTGGCGCATGATGTTTCCAAAAAGTCTGCAACTTTTTGGCATCATGCCCTAGAGGCCGTTCGGCAGAAAATTCTTGATGACCTTCTTGCCATCCGGTTCAGCCAGAACCATCGTGCCGCGGGCATTTCGAATGAACTTGTTGGAACGCTTGATCATGCCGTGACGCTTGCCGGCCGCAGCCGACAGAACTTTACCCGTACCTGTGATCTTGAACCGCTTCTTGGCGGCCGATTTGGTCTTCATCTTGGGCATTTTGCTACTCCGTTTATATGCGCACCAATGCGCTTTTTGTTCGCTTCAGGCCGACCAAAGCCCGAAAAGCAAATGAAACCGCCACGGCATGCCCTGCCGGGCGGTTTTTTGGGAACGGCGGTCCTATACGTCAAAGCGGGCTGGCGCGCAACACCCCGTGCTCAGCAACACTGTATTCAGCAACACTGTACTCAGGGGAAACGGAACAGCACCGGCAATATGCCGGACTGCTGGGCGCCGTCGATCAGTTCGAAAGCCGGCAAGGCAACGAGGAAGACCAGCCCGTCCAGCAGCGTGGTTCGCAGCAGGCGCGGCTTGAAGCTGCCGGTGTCGCCTTCCTGATACAGCGACAGTTTCGGGAAGAAGCGCGGCACTTTCGCCAGGTAGGCCTGGTATTGCGCGCCGAGAGCCTGCTTGAGGAATTTCTCCTCGCGCAGGATAACGATGTAAAAGGCACCCGCGCAGAGCGCTCCAAAGCCGATCGTGGCGGTGATGGAGCCGATCTGTGCGCCGACACCGGCGGCAGCTAAAGTAGAGAAGACATAGAGCGGGTTGCGGGTGATCGAATACGGTCCGCCGGTCACCACTTCGGAGGATTTGCGACCGCCGATATAGAGCGTCGACCACAAGCGTCCGACGATGCCGAGAAAGATCAGCACGACGCCAACCATTTCGATCGTTTCATGCACAGGCGTATCGGGCGGAAAAACCGACTGCCCGAACAAAAGCATCGCGAAAAGGACGACGACGACGACGGCAAGCACCATCCTGCGCGTGTGCTGGTAGCTGCCCAGCCCATATTTGGCTTCCGAATGCTTGACGTCATTGACCATGTCGGGAATCCGATCGTCGAGGGAACCAGAGCGTCTTTGCTCTCGCCGGCGATCGCAGCGTCTGGCCAAGAAACAGGCGCCCCGCCGATCGCCGGGACGCCTTGCAACATGATTCAGGCGGATTTAATGCACGTCGCCCAACAGTGCGCAGCGGTTTTGCGACAACGACATGCACAAAACAGAACTAAAGCGCAACGCGCTTTAGCGGGGCGCCAGCACCATCATCATCTGACGGCCTTCGAGCTTCGGTTCGGCTTCGACCTTGGCGATGGGCGCCACTTCCTCGCGAACCTTGTTCAGAAGCTGCATGCCGAGTTCCATATGCGCCATCTCGCGACCGCGGAAGCGCAATGTCAGCTTGACCTTGTCGCCTTCCTCGAAAAAGCGCCGGACGGCCTTCATCTTGGTCTCATAGTCGTGGCTGTCGATGTTCGGGCGCATCTTGATCTCCTTGATCTCGATGACCTTCTGGTTCTTGCGCGCCTCGGCCGCCTTCTTCTGGTTGGCGTATTTCAGCTTGCCGAGATCGAGGATTTTTACGACGGGCGGCACTGCATTGGGCGATATCTCGACCAGATCGAGCCCCGCCTCTTCGGCGAGCAGCAATGCGTCGTTGATGGAGACATCGCCGCGGTTCTGGCCTTCGGCGTCGATTAGCTGGACCCGGGGAACCCGGATGTCACGGTTGGAGCGCGGGCCTTCCTTGGTGGGCGCCGCTGCTTTGAAAGGTCTGCGAATGGTCGTGGTCTCCTTGAGCCGTTTCGTTAAGGGGTTCTTCAGTTCAGAATTGCGAACGCGCAATGTGGTGAGCGCGCGGTCGGAGTCAATAGCACAGCATTCTCAGGAAATCACCTGCTCGATGGAATGCTCCTCTGCACCAAGCGAAGAAAGTGGCGGAGCACTTTTCGTTGAATGCCTTGCTGTGTCAAAAGACCGGCGTGAGGGAATACACCATGACCACCACCCCGATCTTTCTGGACGTCGACGGGACGAGCATCGCCGTCAGGCATGCGACAGGTGCCGAGCCCGGCATCGTCTGGCTCGGCGGCTACAAATCGGACATGCTGGGCACCAAGGCCGAAACGTTGTCGGAATGGGCGCGCAAAGAAGGTCGCGCCTTTCTGCGCCACGATTATTCCGGCCACGGCGAATCGGGTGGCGCCTTTGCCGACGGCACCATCTCGAAATGGCTGGGCGAGAGCCTGGCGGTTTTCCGCCGCTTCACCCAGGGCAGGCAGATCCTGGTCGGCTCCTCGATGGGCGCCTGGATCGCGCTGCGCATGGTGCAGGAATTGCGCAAGGCGGGCGAAAACAGCATCGCAGGTCTTGTGCTGCTGGCCCCGGCGCCCGATTTCACATTCGAACTGGTGGAGCCGGTGCTGACCGGGGCGCAGAAGCGCAACCTCAGGAAAAAGGGCTTTTTCGAGGAGCCGTCGGACTATTCCGCCGAACCGTACATCTACACGCGCGCACTGATCGAGGACGGCCGCAACAACCGGGTGATGACCGGGCCGATCGACACGCACTGTCCGGTCCACATCCTGCAAGGCCTTGCCGATCCCGACGTGCCGTCGAGCCATGCGTTGAAGCTGGTCAGCCTGCTGCCGGCCGACGACGTCACGCTGTCGCTCATTCCCGACGGCGACCACCGCCTGTCGCGGCCGCAGGATCTCGACATGCTGGTGCGGGCGGTGGACGCCATGGTGCGGCAGGCGGGATAGATTCAGCCGTTGCGGAACGCATAAGCATATCCGTTGATGGCCGGAGCGCCGCCAAGGTGGGCGTAGAGCACTTTCGATCCCTTGGGAAAATAACCCTTGCTCACGAGATCGATCATGCCCTGCATGGATTTTCCCTCATAGACCGGATCCGTGATCATGCCTTCAAGACGCGCGCAGAGACGGATTGCTTCCTTCGTCTCCTGCGAGGGGACGCCGTAGACCGGATAGGCATAATCTTCGATCAGGACGACATCGTTCTCATCGAGCTCCTTGCCGAGTTCGACCAGCGTCGCGGTGCTCTGCGCGATCTTGAGCACTTGCGCCTTGGTCTGCGCCGGGGTGCAGGATGCGTCGATGCCGATCACCTTGCGCTCGCGGCCGTCCTTGGCGAAGCCGACCAGCATGCCGGCGTGAGTCGAACCGGTGACGGTACAAACGACGATGTAGTCGAAGGCAAAGCCGAGCTCCTTCTCCTGCGCGCGGACCTCCTCGGCAAAGCCGACATAGCCCAGGCCGCCATATTTGTGTACCGAAGCCCCGGCCGGAATCGGATAGGGTTTGCCACCCTTGGCCTTCACATCCGCGATTGCCTGTTCCCAGCTTTCCCTAATCCCGATGTCGAAACCCTCATCGACCATCTGGACATCAGCGCCCATGATCCGGCTCAAAAGGATATTGCCGACGCGATCGTAGACGGCGTCCTCGTGGGGCACCCAGCTTTCCTGCACGAGGCGGCACTTCATGCCGATCTTCGCCGCGACGGCCGCCACCATGCGCGTATGGTTGGATTGGACGCCACCGATCGACACCAGCGTATCGGCGTTTGAGGCGATCGCGTCCGGGACGATGTATTCGAGCTTGCGCAGTTTATTGCCACCGAAGGCAAGGCCGGAATTGCAATCCTCCCGCTTGGCATAGAGATCGACCTTCCCGCCGAGATGACCACCAAGCCGCTCCAGTTTCTCGATATGGGTCGGCCCGAATGTGAGCGGATAACGTTCGAATTTCTCGAGCATGAGAGTGCCCTCGCTTGTTCCATTCATTGCGGTGTGGTGCGATGAACACTATCAGCTCTGCCTTGAAATGTGCTCTCAAAGATCGAGCCCAGAATATCCAAAATATCGCTTCATGGCATTGAAATGTCATATATATTCGAGTCTTAATCCGAATAACGGAAGAATCTTTCATGCGCGCAGCGCTCGACCGGATCGACCTGAAAATGTTGCGCCTGCTCCAGGGCAATGGGCGACTGACCAATGCGGAGCTGGCGCAGTCGGTCGCTGTTAGCCCGGCGACGTGCCACCGCCGGACGCAACGCCTGTTCGATGAAGGCTACATCAGCCATGTCAGGGCGATGGTGACCCCGCAGAAGGTCGACAGAGGCGCGTTGGTGATGGTTGGCGTCGTACTCGACCGTTCGACCCCGGAGAGTTTCGCGGAATTCGAAAAGGCCGTCGCCAAACTGAAATTCATCCTCGACTGCCATCTGGTGGCAGGCGACTTCGATTATTTTCTGAAGATCAGGGTTGGTGACATGGCGGATTTCAACCGAATCCACGGGGACCAATTGATCGCACTGCCCGGCGTTCGCCAGACGAGAACCTTCTTCGTGATGAAAGAGGTCGTCGACAATGCGCCTCTGGATTTTTGAACGGACGGCTTCGAAGCGTCAAACCATTGCACTCAGCCAGCAGACGCGATCGGCGCTGGATTTTCCTACAGAACCGTCGGCGGCATTGCCCCCTTACGGGGCCTGGCTGCTCTTTTCCTCGAAAAGCTCAAAAAGCGATAATCATTTCAGCCGCTTGTCCGGTTTTGGCGGTTGCTGTCTTGAATCGCCGTTTTTTTCATCCCATTTCGATTCCACGCAGCCGGATTTGGCTGTCTCCAACTGAAGGATTGGGAGAAATGAACACATCTGCATTGATCCGTCCGGCCTGGACGCCGGCGACCATCGCGTTGATGGTGATCGGGTTCATGGTGTTCTGGCCGCTCGGCTTCGCCATGCTCGCCTACATCATCTGGGGCGACCGGCTCGAGGGCTTCAAGCGCGACGTCAACCGCGCCACCGACGGCATCTTCGCCGGTTGCCGCCGCGGTTCCGACAAGGCCGCGCGCTGGGGCCATGGCTCCGCCCGCACCGGCAACGTCGCTTTCGACGACTGGCGCGAAAAGGAACTCGAGCGGCTTGCCGAGGAACGCCGCAAGCTCGACGAGATGCTGAGCGAGTTCGATGAATATGCCCGCGAATTGCGCCGCGCCAAGGACCAGGAAGAGTTCGACCGCTTCATGGCCAACCGCAACAAGTCGACGTCGCCCACGACCGGTGGGTCAACCGGCTCGACGACGAACAACAAACGCGGCGGCAACTCCACGCCAGGCCTGCTCGACGAGTAAGGTCCCGTGCCCAGATAGATAATCCAACGGCGTCGCGTCAGCGGCGCCGTTTCTTTTTTGTTCTAGTCGTTTCCCTCGAATCACGTATCGTCCCGGAATGTCCTTCGGCTTCTTTCGCACCCCGACGAAACCCAAGCCCACGCCCGTCGTGGAGCGCGAGCATTGCGTTGCCGGCCGCACGCTGCCGCTCAAGATCGTCGAGAACGACCGGGCGCGGCGCCTGACGCTACGCATCGATTCCGGCGGCCGCGGTTTGCGCATCACCGTGCCGCCGGGGCTGCGCCGCGGCGAGGTGGAAAAATTCCTCGACCGCCATCAGGACTGGCTGGAGCAAAGGCTGGCCAAGGTACCCAACCGGCCGCAGGTGCGGCCCGGCATCAAGGTACCGGTGCGCGGCGTGCCGCATCGCATCGTCCATGAACCGTCGAAACGCGGAACCGTCACGCTGTCGCGCGACGAGCGCGGGCCGCTGATGATCGTGCATGGCGAGCGTGTGCATCTGCCGCGCCGCATCGCCGATTTCCTGAAGCGCGAAGCCAAGCGCGAGATCGAAGCGCTGGTGACCAAGCATAGTGCCGCGGTCGGCAAGCGGGCCAAGGCGATCCGCTTCAAGGATACGTCGAGCCGCTGGGGATCGTGCACGTCGGACGGCAATCTGTCGTTTTCCTGGCGCATCATGATGGCGCCGCGGCCGGTGATAAACTACCTCGTCGCGCATGAGGTGGCGCATCTCAAGGAGATGAACCACGGCCCGAAATTCTGGAAATTATGCGAGCAGCTTTGCCCGGATACCGAGCGCTGCAAGGACTGGCTCAAGCGCAATGGCGGCGCGCTGCAGGCGATCGCGTTCGAGTGATTGATGCCTGCGCGGATCGAATACCGGCTGATTGGAGCGGGCTGGGCGATGTGCGATGTCACGGTCGGGGACCTTCAGGCGACCGTGGCGGCGTCTTATCTGGGCGATGCCCTCAACGAGCTGCTTGGCGCTACGCTGAACGCGCTGAAAGGCACCAGGTATTCGGTCGCACGCTTCTGTGATGAACCCGGTGAGTATCGCTTCGTACTGGTGCCGGAAGGCGCTTTTGTCAGAGTGCAGATACTGGAATTTTCAGAAATCTGGTCTGACGAGCCAGACGACTTCGGCGAGGTGAAACTTGAAGCCACATGCGGGTTGCGAGAGTTCGCAGAAGCAGTTCTCAGTGCGGCGCGTGAGGTTTTGAACACACATGACCTCGAAGGTTACAAGGAAAACTGGCGCAAACATGACTTTCCGTTGGAGGCCATGAACAACCTAAGTCGCGCGTTGAGAGGAGGAACACGCCATTGACAGAGTGCGCCTTTGATCAGGGCTTAATTGCTCAATCGTCATTGGCCGCGTTCAACTCCTCCGGCCGCAACCCCTCATCGACATGGCGCGGCCAGGGCAAGAAATCCTTCTCGAAGCCATCGTTGCTGAAATAAGCCAGCGCCCGGTGCGCCTCGGCGCCGTTGAAGGCTGCCTTGTCCATCAAATGAGCGATGACCTCATGGGCCTGCGCCAGCTTTTGCCTGAGTTCCGCGACGGTCTTTTCCGGCATGATCTTTGTTCTCCCGCCTCTGTGCCTGAGCAAGCAGCGTTGCGCTCTTATATTAGCAAGGTAGCGCGTTGCGCTCTTACATTAGCAAGGTAGCGCGTTCCGCGCTGGCGGCAAACAGGATGCTTTTTCTCGACTCTTTGGCCGTTTCATGCCAATCCCGCGCCATGGCGCTGGACATCAAGATATGCGGGTTGAAGACCGACAAGGCACTGGCCGCGGCATTGGCCGGCGGCGCCAGCCATGTCGGCTTCATTTTCTTTGCCAAAAGCCCGCGCTATGTCGAGCCGGCGGAAGCTGGCCGCCTGCGCGAAGCGGCGCGCGGCAGGGCCAAGGCGGTTGCGGTGACGGTCGACGCCGGCGACGCGTTTCTGGATGAGATCGTCGAAAAAATGCAGCCCGACATGCTGCAGCTTCACGGCGCCGAAACCCCTGAGCGGGTGGCCGAGGTGAAGGCGCGCTACGGCTTGCCGGTGATGAAGGCGCTGCCGGTCAGCGAGGCTGCCGATCTCGAGCAGGTAAAACCCTTCGTCGGCATTGCCGACCGCTTTCTGTTCGATGCCAAGCCGCCTAGGAATTCGGAATTGCCGGGCGGCAACGGTCTTGCCTTCGACTGGCGCATTCTTGCCGGCCTTGACGCCGGCGTCGATTACATGCTTTCCGGTGGGCTCAATGCTGGAAATATCGGCGACGCCGTTCGGCTCGTGAACCCGCCCGGAATAGATATTTCTTCGGGCGTGGAAAACGCGCCGGGCGTCAAGGAACCGGCGCTGATCGAACAATTTTTCCGGGCCGTCGGGGCAGCACGCGACAACCGCGCCGCCTGACCACGCTTCAAACCGCAGACCAGGAGATCGGCGATGGATAAGCCGGCGATACCGAATTCCTTCCGCACCGGCCCCGACGAGCAGGGCATGTTCGGCATTTTTGGCGGTCGTTTCGTTGCCGAAACGCTGATGCCGCTGATCCTCGAGCTGGAGCGGCACTGGAACGAGGTCAAGAACGACCCGGATTTCAAGGCCGAGCTGACCGATCTCTCGACGCATTACGCCGGGCGGCCTTCGAAGCTCTATTTCGCCGAAGGCCTTACCCGGCATCTTCGCGGGGTTTCCGCGGCTAAGGGCCTCGGGGGCGGCGCAAAAGTCTATTTCAAGCGCGAGGACCTGAACCACACTGGCTCGCACAAGATCAACAACTGCCTCGGCCAGATCCTGCTCGCCAAGCGCATGGGCAAGACGCGGATCATCGCCGAGACCGGCGCCGGCCAGCATGGCGTCGCGTCCGCTACAGTGGCGGCGCGCTTCGGGCTTCCTTGTATCGTCTATATGGGTGCAACCGATGTCGCCCGGCAAAGCCCCAACGTCTTTCGCATGAAGCTTCTGGGCGCCGAGGTGCGGCCGGTGACCGCCGGCCACGGCACGCTGAAGGACGCCATGAACGAGGCGCTGCGCGATTGGGTGACCAATGTCGAGGATACCTATTACCTGATCGGCACCGCCGCCGGCCCGCACCCCTATCCGGAGCTGGTGCGCGACTTCCAGTCGGTGATCGGCACCGAGGCGCGTGCCCAGATCCTCGAGCAGGAAGGCCGGCTGCCGGACACCATCATCGCTTGTGTCGGCGGCGGCTCGAACGCCATCGGCCTGTTCCATCCCTTCCTGGATGACAGGCAGGTGCGCATCATCGGCGTCGAAGCCGGCGGCCGCGGGCTCGACGGCATCGAGCATTGCGCCTCGATGAGTGCCGGCGCGCCCGGCGTGCTGCATGGCAACCGCACCTACCTCTTGCAGAACGCCGACGGCCAGATCATGGACGGCCACTCGATCTCGGCCGGCCTCGACTATCCCGGCGTCGGGCCGGAGCACTCATGGCTGCGCGATTCCGGCCGCGTCGACTATGTGCCGATCCTCGACGACGAGGCGCTGGAGGCGTTCCAGCTGACGACACGCGTCGAGGGCATCATTCCGGCGCTGGAATCGGCCCATGCCATCGCGCAGGCGGTGAAGATCGTGCCTGATATGGACAAGGACCAGATCGTCATCGTCAACCTGTCCGGCCGTGGCGACAAGGACGTGCACACAGTGGCCAATATGCTGGGCATGGAGATCTGATCATGGCCACTCGCATCGACCGCCGCATGGCAAAGCTGAAGGCCGAAGGTCGACCGGCACTCGTCACCTATTTCATGGGCGGCGACCCGGACTACGACACCTCCCTGTCGATCATGAAGGCGCTGCCCGGCGCCGGCAGCGACATCATCGAGCTCGGCATGCCGTTTTCCGATCCAATGGCCGACGGCCCGGCGATCCAGGCGGCCGGCCTGCGGGCGCTGAAGGGCGGCCAGACACTGGTCAAAACGCTGAAGATGGCCTCGGAATTCCGCGCCGGCGACAGTGAAACCCCGATCGTCTTGATGGGCTATTACAATCCGATCTACATCTACGGCGTCGAGCGCTTCCTGAGCGATGCGCTGGCCAGCGGGATAGACGGGCTGATCGTCGTCGACCTGCCGCCTGAGATGGACGAGGAGCTTTGCATCCCGGCACTCAAGGCCGGCATCAATTTCATCCGGCTGGCGACGCCGACCACCGACGACAAGCGCCTGCCCAAGGTGCTGCAGAACACGTCGGGTTTCGTCTACTACGTCTCGATGACCGGCATTACCGGTTCGGCGCTGGCCGACACCGGCAAGGTGGCGGCAGCGGTCAAGCGCATCAAGAGCCATACCGACCTGCCGGTCTGCGTCGGCTTCGGCGTCAAGACCGCCGAGCAGGCGCGCACCATCGGCGCGTCGGCCGACGGCGTCGTTGTCGGCACCGCGATTGTCAATGCCGTCGCCAACGTGCTCGGGCCGAAGGGCGAAAAGACCGCCGATCCGGCCGAGGCCGTCGCCACGCTGGTCAGCGGGCTTTCGCAAGGGGTTCGCGCGGCTCGCCTTGCTGCCGCCGAATAATCTTCCTACGTCTTCTTAAGGGACAGGAGCCGAAGCGATGAACTGGATCACCAATTACGTCCGTCCGAAGATCAATTCGATGCTCGGCCGCCGCACCGACATGCCGGAAAACCTGTGGATCAAGGATCCCGAGACCGGCGAAATGGTGTTCCACAAGGATCTGGAGCAGAACCAGTTCGTCATCCCGTCCTCCGGACACCATATGAAGATCTCGGCCAAGGAACGGCTGAAATTCTTCCTCGACGACGGCAAATACGAGACGCTGGAAAACCCCAAGGTGGTGCAGGATCCACTGAAGTTCCGCGACGAGAAGCGCTATGTGGACCGGCTGAAGGATGCCAAGGCCAAGACCGGCCTAGAAGATGCCATCATCAATGCGCTGGGTACGGTCGAAGGCCTGCCGGTGGTGGTGACGGTGCAGGATTTTGCCTTCATGGGCGGCTCGCTCGGCATGGCGGCCGGTGATGCCATCGTGCATGGTTTCGAGGTCGCCTTGCAGCGCAAGCGGCCGCTGATCCTGTTTGCGGCCTCCGGCGGCGCCCGCATGCAGGAAGGCATCCTGTCGCTGATGCAGCTGCCACGGACCACGATCGGCGTTGACAGGCTGAAGGAGGCCGGCCTGCCCTACATCGTCGTCCTGACCAACCCGACGACCGGCGGCGTCACCGCCTCCTACGCCATGCTGGGTGACGTGCATATTGCCGAGCCTGGGGCCCTGATCGGCTTTGCCGGACCGCGCGTCATCGAGCAGACCATCAGGGAAAAGCTGCCCGACGGCTTCCAGCGCGCCGAATATCTGATGGAACACGGCATGGTCGACATGGTGGTGTCACGGCTGGAGATGCGCCAGACGATTGCGCGGCTGCTGAGAATGCTGCTCAAGCTGCCGGAAGAGCAAAAACCGCAGGAGCCGGAAATCCTGCCGCCGTCGGTGATCCCGGTCGAAGCCCGGCCGCACGCCTGACGCATTCGCCACGAACTGCGATTGCGCGCCGTCCGTGGCGCGCCTAGGATTCGCCATGACCACGCTTGCCGCCGACCGCGAAATCGAAAGCCTGATGGCGCTTCACCCGAAGGGCTTCGACCTTTCGCTCGACCGCATTTCGCGGCTGCTCGAGCGGCTCGGCAATCCGCAGGACCAGCTGCCGCCGGTCATCCACATCGCCGGCACCAACGGCAAGGGCTCCTGTGCTGCTTTTTCACGGGCGCTGCTCGAAGCCGCCGGCTACCGCGTCCACGTCCACACCTCGCCACATCTGGTGAACTGGCACGAGCGCTACCGGCTGGCCGCAGATGGCGGCGGCAGGCTGGTGGACGACAAGGTCTTCGCCGAAGCCATCGCCCGCGTCGCCAAAGCCAATCAAGGCCAGAAGATCACCGTCTTCGAAATCCTCACCGCCGTCACCTTCCTGCTGTTTTCCGAACATCCGGCCGATGCCGTCATCCTCGAGGTTGGCCTTGGCGGCCGCTTCGACGCCACCAATGTCATCGCCGAGCCGGCCGTGTCGGTGATCATGCCGGTGTCGCTCGACCACGAAGCCTATCTCGGCGACCGCGTCGAGCTGATCGCCGCCGAAAAGGCCGGCATCATCAAGCGCGGATGCCCGGTCGTCATCGGCGCGCAGGAAAGCGAGACGGCCCAGCAGGTGCTCATCGAAACCGCCGAGCGGCTCGACTGCCCCGCCTTCGTCTATGGCCAGGATTTCCTTGCCTATGAGGAAAACGGCCGCATGGTCTATCAGGACGAAGACGGATTGATGGACCTGCCGCCGCCGCGCCTGCCGGGGCGCCATCAATTCGCCAATGCGGCGGCGGCGATCGCGGCGGTCAAGGCGGCCGGCTTCGAGATCAGCCACCGCGCTGCCGAGAAGGCGATGGCGAACGTCGCCTGGCCGGGCCGCATGCAAAAGCTGCCGCAAGGACGGCTGAGCGAACTGGCGCCGAAGGGCGCCGACATCTGGCTCGACGGCGGCCACAATCCCGGCGCCGGCGTGGTCGTCGCTGAGGCCCTGGCCGAGCAGGAGGAAAAGAACCCGCGGCCGCTGTTCCTGATCTCGGGCATGATCAACACCAAGGACCAAAGCGGCTATTTCCGCGCCTTCAAAGGGCTGGTGCGGCACGTCTACACCGTGCCGGTGAGCCTGAGCGACGCCGGCGTGCCGAACGACGAACTGGCGACCCGCGCCATTGAGGCAGGCTTGTCGGCCGAACCGGTTAGTTCCGTTGCAAACGCACTGATGCTGCTGCGCGACACATGGGACGGACCGCCGCCGCGCATCCTGATTGGCGGGTCACTTTACCTGGCCGGCGCGGTATTGGCCGAAAACGGCACGCCGCCGGTTTGAGGCGTGCTTCAGCCGGGCCACGATGACGCCACACCTGTCAGACCACCGCGAGGAGCCAATCATGATCAAGGTAAAGCAGCTCGCTCACGTTTGCATTTTCGCGAATGACCTGGAGATGACGCGAAGCTTCTATCGGGACGTCCTCGGCATGGACACTCAGTTCAATTTCCTGCGCGACGGGAAGATTTTCGGCTTCTACCTCAATTGCGGCAGCCGTAGCCATGTCGAGGTGTTCCAGAAAGACGGCGCAAGCTATAGCGACTTGAACCAGATCAACCACTTCTGCCTCGAAGTGGAAAACATCGACGCCGCGATCGCCCATCTGAGGTCAAAGGGGGTTGATGTCACTTCAAAGAAACTCGCGTGCGATGACACCTACCAGGCTTGGATCCGCGACCCCAACGGCGTGAAGATCGAACTGTTTGAATATACTGAGAAAAGCGCACAATTCGTCGGTGGCGATCGTATCGCGGATTGGTGATCGCGCCTCGCCGGACAATTGTAGCGGCGCAGCCGATGGTTGGTGGACTACTTCAGCTCGACCTCGATGAAGGCGAATTCGCCATCGTTTGCGCTGATGACGTCATGTTCGACGCCCTCGTTGCGGAAATACGGCGCGCCCTTCTTCATCTCGGCAAAGGATTCGCCATCCTTGGTCAGGAGCTTCACCTTGCCGTCGGTCAACGGCACGATCACATAGTCGTGGCCATGGCGATGCCAGCCGGTGTTGTCTCCCGGGGCGAAGCGGTATTCGGTGACGATGACGCGCTCATTGTCGATGAAGACGGTGGCCTTGGCGGATCCGGTCATATCGCTTCTCCTTTGAATTGAGAAGAGAAGAATACCGGGCGGCAAACCGCGAGTGCCAGAGCGGTCCACCAATGACGCCAGCAAAAAAAGGCCCGGCGCGAGGCCGGGCTTTTCTGCAAAATTTTGATCGGATCAGGCGAGGCTGCCGTTGATCCAGTGCGACAATGCCGTTTTCGGCGCAGCACCGACCTTCATGTCGGCGACTTCACCGCCCTTGAAGATCATCAGCGTCGGGATCGAGCGTACGCCGAACTGCGCGGCCAGCTCAGGATTCTCGTCGATGTTGAGCTTGGCGATCTTTATCTTGCTGCCGAGTTCGATGGCGATGTCCTCGAGCGCCGGGGCGATCATCTTGCACGGGCCGCACCATTCCGCCCAGAAATCGACCACGACCGGCTCCTTGGCGTTGAGCACGTCGGCCTGGAAATTGCTCTTGTCGACCTTGACGGTGGCCATGCTGAGATCCTTTCGATTTGTTCGTCGCACCAAATGTGGTGGTGATCGCGTCCGTCTTCAAGCAAGTGTTGTGTCACGCTCCCGTGAGTCTAGCAAGCGCATCGTCCATGGCCGCCGCCGGCAGCTCGATCAGCCGCGGCACCTCGGTGAACAGCAGCGCCGCCGAGACCTCGCGTCCCGGATAGAGCGGCTGAAGCAGCGCGCGATAAAGTGCGAGCTGCAGAACATAGGCTTGCGGCACTTCGGCGAGCGTAGCTGGCGCTGGCCGATTGGTCTTGTAGTCGACGATCGAAACCTTGTCCGGCGTTGCTGCCAACCGGTCGATCTTGCCGGAAATCGAGCGCAGTTTGCCCCATACCTCCAGGCTGCCCATGATGGCGACTTCGGCGCGCGAGTTTGGCGCAAACAGCGGCGCGAAGCGGCTGTCGGCAAGAATTCTGAAAACGCCAGCCACGGCCTTGTCATGCTCGTCGTCGGGCCATTCCGCGCCGGCTCTTGCCAGATAGCGTTCGGCGGCATCCCGGCGTTTTCCCTCGGCGATGCCGGGCAGCATCTGCAGCAATTTGTGCAGCGCCAGCCCGCGCATGACGGCAAAGCCGGGCTCGGCTTCGGCATCCAGTACCGGCGAACGCGTGTCGGCCACCGCTTGCCGCGCCTCATCGATCAGCACCGAGGCGCCGGACGGTGAGAGCGGCCGCGGCAATTCCTCGAAGGGCGGCAGAGGCCGGAACAGGGTTTCAGGCAGTGGTGCAAAGCGTTCCGCCTGTCGTGCCTCGTTCACTGCCGCCAGTGGCATGGGCGGCAGTTTCGTCACCTGGAAACGATGCACGGTCTCGCCAGTGGCGGGATGCCGGCGTTCTTCGCTCTCCGCGGCACCGACCAGTGCGCGGCTGACGATCGAATGCCAGGTGCCGGTATTCGGCGCCCGCTTGCCATGGTAGCCGCAGACGATCAGCCGATCCTCGGCGCGGGTCATGCCGACATAGAGCAGCCGGCGGTATTCGTCGTCGGCGAGTTCGCGGGCGCGGGCCGATGCGGCGCGTGAAAACCCATTGGCGACATCGCTGGCCGAACGCCAGAGATAGCCCTTGCCCTCCCAGCAGTCGCCCGAGCCTTCGAACGGCATCAATCTCGGCAGATGCTGGTCGCTGAACGGCGCGGAGCCGCCATCGACAAGGAATACCACCGGCGCTTCCAGGCCTTTGGCGGCATGCACGGTCATGACGCGAACCTCGTCGCGGGTCTGGTCCATTTCGCGCTTGATCTCGGGGCCGGCGTTTTCCAGCGTCGACAGGAAGGATTCCAGCCCTGGCAGGCCGGTTCGCTCCTCGGCCAGGCAGAAATTCAGGAATTCGTCGAGGATATCGCCGGCCTCCGGACCGAGCCGCGCGATCATCTTCTTGCGCAGGCCGTCGCGGGCGAGAGCTGCGGCATAGAATTCGAACACCGGCTTGAATGCGGCCTCGTTCGACCATGTGTCGAGTCGGCTGACGACGGCGGCCAACGCCTCGCTTTCGCCGGCATGCCGGCGCAGCGAGGCGATCAGCGAGACGCCCGACGGCCTCTCGGCAGCAAGCGCGAAAAGCTGCTCTTCCGAAACATCGAAGATCGGGCTGCGCAGCACGGCAGCCAGCGACAGATCGTCCTCGGGCTGGATGAGAAAATGACCGAGTGCGATCAGGTCCTTCACCGCGATATGGCCAGGCAGGCTGAGCCGGTCGGCGCCGGCCACCGGAATGTCGCGGCGCTTCAGCGCCCGCGTCAGCGCATGGACGAAGCGATCGCGCTTGCGCACCAGCACCAGCACGTCGCCGGGGCGGAGTTTCTTGCCGCGGCCTTCGATGACCTCACCGTTGCCGATCCAGCCGGCAATCGTTGCGGCGACGTTTTCAGCGACGCGGACTGCCGGCGCGTGGGCATGGTCGACCGCTTGCGTCCAATCGTCTGGTTCGTCGACGACGTCGGCGCCGATCGAGGGCCAGACCTCGACATGACCCGGCGCATCGGTGCGGATCGCCTTGTGGTCGAGCGGATCAGGATCGTGGCTGATGCCGCGCCGCACGTTCGGGTCGGCAAAGACCCGGTCGACGGCGGCAAGAACATCTTCGGTCGAGCGGAACGACCAGGTCAGCTTGAGATCGGCGAAGGCGGCGGCGGCGGATCTAACTTTGCCGGCAAACAAAAGCCGGGTGTCGGCAAAGGAATCCGGGGCGGCTCCCTGGAAGGAATAGATCGACTGCTTTTCGTCGCCGACAGCAAAGATGGTGCGGTGAACCGCGTCGCGTGCGCCGAGCCCGGCAAAGAACTCCTCTGTCAGCCGCTTGACCACCTCCCACTGGTCGGGACTGGTGTCCTGCGCCTCGTCGAGCAGGATGTGGTCGATGCCCTGGTCGAGCTTGTACTGCACCCAAGGGCCGGCATCGGGCCGTGCCAAAAGGTTGACCGTGCGGGTGATCAGGTCGTTAAAGTCGAGGAAGCCGCGGGCGCGCTTCAATTGCTCGTAACGGGCGATCAGCCAGTCGGCGATGGTCAGCGCCGCACGCGTGCCTTCCAGCATCCTGAACAAGGCCAGCCGGTCGGAGATTTCGAGAATGGCGTCGACCGCCGCCAGATAACGTTCGGCAAGATCGGGCAGCCGGTCAAGCAATGCCCTTTTAAATGTCTTTGCCGGATCGTAAGGCTCGCCGTCGGCCCTCAGGAAAGCCTTGGAGAGCAAATTCAGGCGACGTACCGGATCCTCCTCGGCAAAGGCAAGGCGGGCGTATGGCAGCAGATTGTTCAGCACGATGCGCGCATCGGCGGCCTCGGCCGCCCGTGAAAAGGTGACGAGATAATCCGGCAGGAAGCCGGGCAGCGGCCAGACCGAGGCGGCTATACCTTCGGCCGTCTGGCCGGCGCGGAAATGGAACTCGTCGAACAGCGCCTGAAAACCATCGCCGCCGGCCGCGGTGATGAACGCACGCAAACCATCGCGCTTGCGCACGATCTCGGCCAGCAGTGCGTCGAGCCCATGCTCGCCGCCGCGCTCCAGCACGGTGGCGAAGGCGTCGGACAATGCCGCATCGCCTGCAACGCCGCCCGAAATCATGTCGCGGCGGGCGGCGGCAAACAGCGATGCCTCCATTTGCGGATCGAGCATTTCGAAATGCGCAGGGATATTGGCTTCCAGCGGGAACTGATGCAGCACCGATTCGCAGAAGGCGTGGATGGTCTGGATCTTCAGCCCGCCCGGTGTTTCCAGAGCCTCGGCAAACAACCGCCGCGCCCGGCGCATGGTTTCGCGGTCGGGCTGGCGGCCGTCCAGCGCCTCTATCCGTGTCGAGAGCTCGGCATCGCCCAGGGCCGTCCATTGCGACAGGGTCGAAAACACCCGGTTCGACATGTTGGCGGCGGCGGCACGCGTATAGGTCAGGCACAGGATCTTGGACGGATCGGTGCCGCGCAGCAACAGCCGGATAACGCGCTGGGCGAGTACATGGGTCTTGCCGGATCCGGCATTGGCCGACACCCATGCGGAATTGCGCGGATCGGAGGCGCTTGCCTGACTGGCGACAGTGTCGCTTGGAATGGGATAGGCCTTTTTCATGCCTCCCCTCCCTCGTCGTCGGCATCGCCGCCGGCCGACCATTCGAGCACGCGGGCGAGATGGTCGTAATCGCCGTCGGTCTCACCCTCGCGGAACGGCAACGCCCGCGACAAATACCCGGTCGTCGGGTCGGCATAGTGGATCAGCAGCTTTTCCAACCTCGCCCAGGCCTCTTCGGCGAGATCGGCGGCGGTTCGCGGCTTGCGGTTGTATTCGAGGATCGATTCTTCGAACACCTCGCCATTCGGCCTCAGCCGCACGAAAGCCAGTTGCGACGGCTCACAGGCGCCAAGCTCCTTGAAGGCGCCGCGACGCAGCAGCGCGCCCTCCAGCGCCAGTTGCGGCGCGAGCAGCGTGTGCGCCTGCGCTTTGGATGGCGAGGAGCCGGTCTTGTAGTCGAGGATGTCGGCCATGCCGCCAGCCAGCAGATCGATTCGATCAGCGTAGCCGGACAGGGTCACGCCGGATCGGCCGACACCGGTCTTTTCGGCGCGTTCCTCGGCGTGCCGCCGTGCCACGGCGGCGGCCCGGCCGCGCTCCCATTCGATGATGCCGGCGGCAAGCTTTTCAAAACGCGGCCACCACACCGCCTCGACATCGGCCGGCAGGGCCGCCTCGGCAAAGCAGGAGCGGCCTGCGGCGATGAGCCCGTCCAGCGCCTCCGGCGCGCGCGGGTCGGCCACCCTCGCCGAGAAGAGGTGCAGAATGGCGTGAAACAGCGTGCCACGCTCGGCGGCGCCCGGATCGCGAATGACCGGATCGAGCGGCATCAGGCCGAGTATCCTTCTGGCATAGACCGCATAGGGATCGCGGCGTAGCGTTTCGATCTCGGTGACCGAGAAGTGGTGCGGCCGCGCGGCGAGCGGCGGTTTCGGCTGCGGCCTCGGCGCAAAGTCCTGCTTTTCGCCGGCATCGAGCGCACGCGCCCAGGCAAGCAGTTCGTCGCCGCGCCGGCGAAGTGCAGCAGCGTGGTCCTCGCCGACGAATGTAAGGATGCGCTGCAGCCAGCGCGAAGGTACCGACGGTGCGTCGCCGGAGCGGCCGGAGCGAGCCAGCACCACTTTTTTGGCGCCCATGGCCATCTGGAAATCATGGGCGGCAAGGCCGATGCGCCGCTCGGGCGGTTCAAGATCGATGCCGGTCTTCATCAGCCGCGACATGAAGCGGTCGCTCTCCGGCTTGCGCGGCCACACGCCTTCGTTGAGCCCGCCGACGACCAGCGTGTCGACATCCTGAAGCCGCGCTTCCAGCACACCCCAGATGGCGATGTTCCTGTCGCTGCCCTGCGCCGGCTTGACCGTCTCGGGCGCGATCAGCGCCTCCATCACGTCAGGCCATTCGTCAGCGGCGAAGGAGAACGACACCGAGGCCGCGACCAGCCCGCGCAAGAGCTCGGCGAGCTTTTCGCCGGCATCGCCCGCATAGAGTTCGCTCAGGCTGCCATCAGCGGCGCGGCCGAGACTTTCGAGCGCAACGACGCTGGCGCGCACAAGGGTGGCAAGATCGGCATTCTCGTCGCCGCGAAAAGCAACCAGCGGCGCCAGCGCGGCCGTTAGCCGGATCAGCAGGTCGCGCGCCTGTTCGATGCGCCTGACCGAAAGCCGCGGCCACCAGAAGGGTGGACGGCGATTGCCGCCGCCGTCGAATTCGAGGAGCCGGGTGTCGAAGAGCTGCGGCAGCGACGCCACGTCCGGACGCCCTGTGCCGCCGCGCAGCCCCACGAGTTCGACGATTTCGGCCGCATAGCGCACGCTTGCCCGCTCCAGGCCGAGGCCAAGCAGGGGATGCTTGAGCAGCGACAGCAGGGCGACGGGGTCGCCCGGGCGGAAGGCTGCCTGCAGCGCCAGCCTGAGCAGGCTGGCGGCTGGTGTGTTGATCAGCGGCGTGCCGCCGGAATCGTCGGCGGCAACGCCGAAGCGCAGCAGCTCGACTGAGACCCGCCGCGCCAGAGCGCGGTCGCCGGTGACGAGTGCGGCGCGCTGGCCGGGCCGTTCGACGGCCTGTTTGAGCGCGACGGCGATCGCCACGGCTTCGTCGCGTTCGCTGGCGGCTTCGAGAAGCGTCACATCGGCGAAGGCCTCGGCAATATCGCCGGCCCTAAAGCGGGCGCGCGTCTCGGCCCAGAGCTCGGTGGTCTCCGCCGGGCGCAGCGCTTCGCCGACAAGTGCGGCGCGCAGCGCAAGCGGTCGCGGCGCAACAGCAATCTCCTCGACATCGGCGCGCGGCACGCCGATCTTGCCGATCAACTTTGCCAGGCCGTATTGCGGGTGGCCAAGCACGGCTGGGCGCGCGCCCGGTGTGGTGATCGCGGCAAAGGACGGCTCGTCCAACGCCCGGTCGAGCCCGGGCAGCACAACGGCGCCATTGGGCAGACCGGCGATCACGGCAAGCAGCTCGGCCGTGGCGGGAATGGAGCCGGTGGAACCGGCGGCGATCACCGGTCCGGCTGGCGGATTACGCTTCAGCCGCGCCGCCTCCAGCCTTATCAGGGCATTACGATGCGCGGCCTGATTGGAACGATGGCGTTCCTCGAGCAGGTTCGGCCAGTTCTCCGTCACGATGGTCAGGAAGTCGAGTGTCACCTGCCACCAGCCTGCAAGATTGCCGGTTACAAGGTCGGCGAGCCTTGCCCAATCCGTGCCTTCGGTGTCGATCTCATCCTTCAGGCGTGCAAGGTCGCGCGCCAGCCAGATGGCGTCGGCGGCGGAGGCCGGTATGACGATCTCCTCGTCGAACAATGCCGCGACATGTGCCGGCAGGCGGCGTTTCCACGCCCGCACCAGCGGCGCAAGCAGCAGAAGACGCTCGACCGCGGCGATCGGCGGCGCAAGGTCGATGGCGACCGAAGCTCCTGCCTCGAAGGCGGCTTCATCTTCATCGAACTCACCAAGCGGGCGGATGACCGGCAGGATCGCCGAGCGGCTTCCCGAGCGCGAGAGGGCATCGACGAAGACGCCGCGAAGCGCCCGCGCCGCACGGCGCGTCGGCACATAGATGGTGAGATCGGCCAGCGCCAGCGGATCGCCGTCATAGGCGAAGCCGGGAACCAAGCGCCCCGCAAGCAGCGCCTCGGCCAGCGTCGGCAGGAACGGCGCTCCGGGCGGGATCGAGAAAACGCGGCGGGAGCCGCTCATTTCGCCTCGGTAAAAGCGCCGGGTGCCTCAGCAACAGCATTGGGCGTGCCGGCAAGCGCGGCGGCGACGGCCGCTTCCGCAAGCGGAATGGCGTCGGGCGTGCCGACAGTAATCCAGTGACCCTGCATTTTCATGCCGAACAGGCGCCCAGTAGCGATGGCCGCATCGAAATAGGCATTGAGCGAGTGCGGCCCGGTCGGAGCGTCCTTGAAAAGGCGCGGATGGGCGATTGCGGCGCCGGCATAGATCAGACCGGCGGGATCGTTGTTCGCACGCCGCAAGGCGCCGCCCGGCGCCATCAGGAAGTCGGTGCCGCCGCTATGTCCGGTTGCCGACTGGAGATCCGCAAGCATCAGCAGAATGTCCATTGTCGCGCCCTCCCATGCAAGGGCAAGTCGCCTGAGATTGGAGACGCCGCTGTCGATCCAGAAGGTGTCGGCGTTGAGCACATAGAAGGGCGCCCCTAACCTGGGCAATGCCTTGACGATACCACCGGCGGAGTCAAGCAAGCCCCTGCTCTCATCCGAGATGACGATTCTCGGCGCACTGCGGCGGGCTACATGGTCCACGATCTGTTGCGGGAGGTAATGGACGTTGACGACGGCCGTGGCGACGCCGGCTTCGGCTAGGCAGTCCAGCCCCCAGTCGAGCAATGTCTTGCCGGCGACCTTGACCAGCGGCTTCGGCATGGTGTCGGTGATCGGCCGCATGCGCTTGCCGAGCCCGGCGGCGAGCACCATGGCGGTCGTCGGCATCGACTGCTCATCCGACGCCTTCAGGCCCAAATCCTTAGCCGTCAAATCGAGCGTTCCTCCAGCAAGTCGTGGGCGATGTAGAAATCCTGCAGCCCGGCCAGCGCCGGATGCGCCAGTGCCCGGCGAAGATAGTCGCGGATGCGCGGCAGATGCTTCAGATAATAAGGCTTGCCGTCGCGTTTTTCGAGCCGCACGAAGATGCCGAGGATCTTGGAATTGCGCTGTGCGGCCATGATTGCATAGGTTTCGCGGAATTCGTTCTCATCGAAGGCACCGGCAGCGCGTCGCGCGGCGATGTAGGCGGCGAGCGTGTGCTTTTCGATTTCGGGTGAGATAGTGACGCGCGCGTCCATGGCTAGCGAGGCGACGTCGTAGGCGGACGGCCCGATCAGCGCGTCCTGGACATCGACGACGCCGAGGCGATCGTGACCGGAACGGTCAGCGCGCCAGATCAGGTTGGGTGAATGGAAATCGCGCAGCATCAGCGTGTATTCGCGTCCCTCCAGCCGATCGAGCACCGCACTCCATTCGCTGCGGTAACCGGCGCGCAGCGCCTCTCTAGGCGGAGCGCCTGATATCGCCGGGACATACCAGTCGACCAACAATTCGGCCTCGATCATCATGGCGTCGCGGTCGAAAGGCGGCACCTCATGGAAGACGCCGGGGCCGGCCTGCATGCGGGTCGGCCATGTTTTGCCGTGCATCATGGCAAGCAGTCCGGCCGCCGCAGCGTAGCGCTCGGCCACCGGCTGGCCGCGCTTGTCGAGAAACCCTTGGGAACCGAGATGCTCCAGCAGGAGAAAACCCTGGTCGAGATCCTGGGCATAGATTTCCGGGACGCTGACGCCGCCGGCCCGCAAGGCCCGGTCGATGGCGACGAACGCCGAAACGGATTGCGCGGTGTGAGCGATCTCGGCATAGGGTTTGCCGTCGCGGACTGGCGGTCCGAGCACCAGCCTTGGCGAGTTCATCAGCACCCGCGGCGGAAATCTGGCGAGCGTGACGATCTCGTAGGAGCGAGCCGAGGCATCACCGATGAAATATCGTCGCTGCGCTTCGCCCCAACCGGCCTGCCCGAGAAAATCGCGCATTGCCAGCGATCGCGCCGCGCGCTCGAAGGCGGCGCCCTCTCCCGATAGTCTCGCCAATCGGCCGTCGCCCTGCTGGAGAAGTTCGACCAGCACCGAGGTTTTCGGCAGATATGCCTCTGCCCGCTCCGGCCATTCGACCAGCGCGGCGCCTTGCGTCAGCGCCTCGTCGAAGCCCAGCTCATCCAGCTCGGATGCCGTGCCCAAGCGGTAGAGATCGAAATGATGAACCGGCACACGCGTGTCGTAGCTCTGGACCAGCGTGAAGGTCGGGCTCGGCACGTCGAGTCCGGCATCGTCGGCCAGTGCCCTGATCAGCGCCCGTGCCAAGGTCGATTTGCCGGCGCCGAGATCGCCCTTGAGGGCGAGCACGTCGCCAATGCGCAGCGACATGGCGAGATCCTCGCCGAACCTTGCCGTCGCAGCCTCGTCGGCGAGAAAATGCTCCAGCACCAATACCGCCATCGAACGCGCTACTCGGCCGCCGCGCGGATGCCGGACGGCGTGTCGGGAAAGGTGCAAACAACCGTGGTGCCCTTATCCCTGCCGGTCTCGATGCGGACGCTGCCGCCATGCAGTTCGACAAAGCTCTTGACGATCGACAGGCCGAGCCCGGCGCCACGGCGGCGGCCGCCATTGGTGCGCGGCTCGAAGCGCCGGAACACTGAGTCAAGCAGGTCCGGCGGCATGCCGGGGCCGTCATCGTGAACGGAAAATTCCACGCCGTCGGCAAGTTGGCGGCAGGCGAGCGTTATGGTGCTCGCCTCCGGCGCGTAATTGGCGGCATTGCTGAGCAGATTGTAGAGGATCTGGCGGACGCGGATCTCGTCGCCGTGGAAGGTTTTCGGCGCGGCCGCCGCGTCGATCCTAAGCTTGATCGCATGTTCCTCCAGCCGGTCGGCGACCAGTTCGGCGGCAGCCGTAATGGTTCGATCGATGTGAACTTCGGAAATGTCGAGTTCCATGATGCCGGCATCCACCGTCGCCAGGTCGAGGATGTCGTTGACGATGGTGAGCAGGACCGAGGAGGACGAGCCGACATGCCCGATATATTCGCGTTGCTTCTGGTTCAGCGGACCAGTCGACGGCAGTGAAAGAAGCTCGGTAAAGCCGATGATGTTGGTGAGTGGCGAGCGCAGCTCATAGGAGACGTGCTGCACGAATTCGTTCTTGATCTGGTCGGACTTTTGCAGCGCCTCATTCTTGTCCTTCAGCGCCCGCTCGACATTGACGCTGTCGGTAACGTCGACGAAGGTCATCATCACCTGGCCGTTGGGCAAAGGGATGACGGCGTAGCGCAAAACGGTGCCGTTGTTCAATTCGGTTTGGCCGTGGCGGTCGCGGCGCTCGTCGTCGAAGCCGGTGATGGCGGCAACGAACCCGCCCCACGGACTGTCGACGGCACGGCGGTCGCAAAGGTCGCGGATCGTCGAGACATGGACGTTGGGTTTTGAGGCATCGGCATCCAGCCCCCACAATGCCGCGAACGCCGGGTTCGACAGTCTCAGCCTGCCGTCGGGGCCGAACACAGCGACGCCTTCGGCGAGGTTGTCGAGCGTCTCGCCCTGGACCCGGACGGCGGTCTGGTAGCGGCTTTCAAGGTCCATCTTCTCGGTCAGGTTCTCGAACACCCAGGTGACGCCGCCCTTGGGCTGCGGATTGGCGACGACGCGAATGGTCTTGCCGTCCGGCAGATGCCACCAATGCTCCTGCGATTCAACCGCGCGGTAAGCGCCGAGCAGGCTCTCTTTCCAGCGCCGCCATTCGGGCTGCTCGGCGATCTTGCCTTCGCTGCGCAGGCGGTCGAGCAGCAAGGCGTTGTCCGGCGCGCTGTGCAGGAAGCCGCTGTCGAGGCCCCATAGTTTCTGGAACGCCTGATTGAAAAACCGCAATTTCTCGTCGGTGTCGAAAATCGCCACGGCGGTGTTGAGCTGATCGAGCGTGTCGGCGTGGCTCTGCATGGTCCGCTCATATTCGGCGCGAATGGCCTCGATAGCGCTGATGTCGCAGGCAAGACCAGCCGAACCATCCGCCCCGGCAAAATCGGTCACGGCAAACATACGGCGGTCGCCTTCGATGACCGTGGAGAGCGTCTGTTCAAAGACCGCGCGCGACTTGTGCTGCGCAGCGATCGTGTCGCGCGCCTGGCCGCCGAGGAATTCCTTGCCATCGCGGACCGCCGCTTCGGCATTCTCGGCCTCGACCGCTTCGGCGTAGGCGCGGTTGACCCATTTCAGCCGCCCGTCGACAGTACGCAGCCATGACGGCATCTTGAGCGCATCCAGAAGACCGATCAGCGTCTCATGGTCGGCGGCTAAGCGCTGGTTCTCGATCTTCAGCCTGGCCTGGCTTCGCTGTGTCTCCGAAAGCGAGACGAAGCGAACCAGCACATGCGCCGCACTCTTGCGGCCGTGAACCTCGAGCGGCTGGCCGGCCTGCGATTCGATGACCAGATCGAACGGCTTTGCCTTGTCCCGCAGTGCCGCGACGGCATGTTCGAGTGCGGCCGCCGAACGCGGCATCAGCCAGCGGCCGAAAGCCAGGAAGGCCGCCCGGTCCTCCGGCGCGCCGCTCTCGATCGGCAATGTCCCGACAAGCTCGGGCTTCTTGTTCTCGGCCGCCCATACCACCACGCGCTGATCGCGGGAATGGAGCAGCGCCTCCGAGCGCTGCAGCGCGGCATTGACGTCGGCGATACGGGTCCTGAGCTCGGCATTTTCCGCCGCGGTGCGCGCCCGTTCGCGGATCAGAAAGATGGCCGACAGCAATGCCGCCCCCATGACGCCGACGAACATGGCGAGTTGCATGACCTCGACCGTGCTGACCGACAGCCCGGCCTTTTGCGCCACGCGGGTTTGGGCATGTGCAGTAAAGCCAAGCAGCGGACCAACCAGCGCGGAAGAAGCAAGCAGCACCCCGACACGGCTGCCGGCGCGCCATAGAAGGCTGCCGCCTCTGGCAGCGGAGCCCGTGATCGAATCGTTATGGCCGCCGGAAACGGCCTGTCCCGCGCAAGGCGGGTTATCCCCCGGCATGTCTTGGTCCTCTTCGCCGCCTGAATGCAAGACCGCCCTGATGCGTGCGCCCGGGCCTCGTCCCCGGACCGCGAATCAGCACCATAGCGCTTGCGCGAATCGGCGTGAAGAATCAATCAGCGCAAAAATAAAGCCGGGCGAAAAGTCAATCGCCCGGCTTCAATATCTAGTGGCAAGTTTCGCCGTGGTTAATAGCGGTAGTGTTCCGGCTTGAACGGTCCCTGCGGAGTGACGCCGATATAGGCCGCCTGTTCGCCGGACAGTTCGGTCAGGCGGGCACCGAGCTTGTCGAGATGCAGGCGCGCGACCTTTTCGTCGAGATGCTTCGGCAGGACATAGACCTGGTTCTCGTACTGGCCGGGCTTGGTGTACAACTCGATCTGGGCCAACACCTGGTTGGTGAAGGACGCCGACATGACGAAGCTCGGGTGGCCGGTAGCGTTGCCGAGGTTGAGCAGGCGGCCTTCCGACAAAAGGATCATCCGCTTGCCGTCCGGGAAGGTGATCATATCCACCTGAGGCTTGATGTTGGTCCATTTCAGGTTGCGCAGCGAGGCCACCTGGATCTCGTTGTCGAAGTGACCGATGTTGCCGACGATCACCATGTCCTTCATCAGGCGCATGTGGTCGAGGGTAACAACGTCCTTGTTGCCGGTGGTGGTGATAACGATGTCGGCCGTCGGCGCTGCGTCTTCGAGCGTGACCACCTCGAAACCGTCCATCGCCGCCTGCAGCGCGCAGATCGGATCGACCTCGGTGACCTTGACGCGGGCGCCGGCGCCCTTGAGCGAAGCCGACGAGCCCTTGCCGACGTCGCCATAGCCGCAGACAACCGCGACCTTGCCAGCCATCATCGTGTCGGTGCCGCGGCGAATGCCGTCGACAAGCGATTCCTTGCAGCCATATTTGTTGTCGAATTTCGACTTGGTGACGGAATCATTGACGTTGATCGCCGGGAACGGCAGCAGGCCTTTTTTCTGCAACTGATAGAGCCGGTTGACGCCGGTCGTCGTCTCTTCGGTGACGCCGCGGATCGCTTCCTTCTGCTTGGTGAAGAAGCCGGGCGATGCCTGCATGCGCTTCTTGATCTGGGCAAACAGGATCTCTTCCTCTTCGCTGCCCGGATTGGACAGCACATCCTCGCCGGCCTCGGCGCGGGCGCCGATCAGGATGTACATGGTGGCATCGCCACCGTCGTCGAGGATCATGTTGGAGGTGCCGCCATCGGCCCACTGGAAGATCTTGTCGGTGTAGACCCAATAATCCTCCAGCGTCTCGCCCTTGACGGCAAACACCGGAATTGCGGCCTCGGCAATGGCCGCGGCAGCGTGGTCCTGGGTCGAGAAGATATTGCAGGAAGCCCAGCGGATATCGGCGCCGAGCGCCTTAAGCGTTTCGATCAGCACCGCCGTCTGGATGGTCATGTGCAGCGAGCCGGTGATGCGCGCGCCCTTGAGCGGCTTCTTGTCGCCGAATTCTTCGCGGCAGGCCATCAGGCCCGGCATTTCGGTTTCGGCGATCTCGATCTCCTTGCGGCCCCAGCCGGCAAGCGCGATGTCTGCGACCACATAGTCCTTGCTACCCGTCATGGCAGTGCTCCGATGCGAATTGATTGCGGGACGCGCCCGCCCCGAAAGCGTGTCGGAGGGCGCGAGTTGCCGGCCTGACTAGCAGATCGGGAGTCGGACGACAATGGGATATAAAGAAATCTTTATCCGTGCATGTCTTCGGAAGCGACCCGCACGTCAGCATTCCTCGCCAAAACGGGAAGCAACCAGTTGCTCCAGCGCATCGATGACCTCTTCGGCCTCCGGGCCGGTGGCGGTGACGCGGATCGAATAACCGGGGCTCGCCGCCAGCATCATCAGGCCCATGATCGAGGTGCCGCCGACCTTGACGCCGTCCTTCTCGACCTGGACCGTGGCGTTGAAGCCACTGGCGATTTGAACGAACTTGGCCGAGGCGCGTGCGTGCAGGCCGCGCTGGTTGACGATCGGAAAGTCGCGAACGATCTTGTCCTTTTCCGGCAAGAGCGCGCTCATTTGCTGCTCAGGAGTTGACTGGCGACATTGATGTATTTACGGCCGGCAGCCTGCGCCTCATCCAGCGCGGCCGTCATGTTGTCGCCCTTGCGAACGCTGGACAGCTTGATCAGCATCGGCAGGTTCATGCCGGCAATGACCTCGATACGCCCGGATTCCATCACGGAAATGGCAAGGTTAGAGGGCGTGCCGCCGAACATGTCGGTCAAAACGATGACGCCTGATCCCGTATCGACGCGGCCGACTGCCTCGATAATGTCGCGGCGGCGCTGTTCCATATCGTCGTCGGCACCGATCGCCACGGTCTCGAAATTGTCTTGTGGCCCAACGACATGTTCCACGGCATTGCGGAACTCGGCGGCCAGTTGACCGTGCGTTACAAGCACGAGTCCGATCATTCTTTGGTGGCTCCCGTCATCGCCGCTTCACAGGCGCATTTTATGCTCGCCGACCGTTCCAGGTGGCGGGAGCGCTATCTTGTCGACGCAAGGCCCGTTGACAAGCCCAAAATTGCGCCGGCCCAAGCCAATTTGACGCATTGCAGCAAAAAATCGAAATCGGATCACAGGAAAGGCGCAATCGACAGGCGCGACATCAATGCCGGCAAGGCCGCCGCTACATTGCGCTCGGCAAGATCGATGCGCGGCACTGGTACGCCGACAACGAGTTCGCTGCAGTCTTCCTGGAAGCGGGCCATTTTGCCGGCTGGCACCAGCCGGATAATGAGGTCGATCACACAGCTTGGCTCGAACTGTATCGGTTTGGGGCCGAATCCCGGCACCTCGACGAGGCCGGCTATGCTGGCTGGTGCGCGGCAGACCAGCCGCCCGTCGCAATCTGCAGCATAGAGCTGGTCATCGCCGATCAGCCGGGAAAACAGCCCACGCTGGCTGCAATGATCGATCAAGGCGAGCGCCAGCGTCGTCTTGCCCAAGCCGGACGGTCCGGTGATGAGAATGCCGCGATCACCTATCAGGATCGCGGTGCCGTGAATATTTTCAGGCTGCACAATAGGACCAGGCGTGATTGGAATTCATCCGTCAGCCTTCCGCCGGCAGCGTCACCACGAAGCGCGCGCCCTTGATCTCGCCAGGCTTGGTGCCCGGGATGTTCTCGGCGCTCAGCGTGCCGCCATGGGCTTCAACGATCTGCCTGGATATCGACAGGCCAAGGCCCGAGTTCTGACCGAACGCCTCGCCGGCCGGCCGATCGGTATAGAACCGCTCGAAAATGCGATCGATGTTATCGGCCCGGATACCGGGTCCATTGTCGTCGATGGTGACGATGTTGAACTTGCCGGCGCGCGCCAGCGATATGGTGATGTGGCCACGTTCCTCGGGAACGAACGAGCGGGCATTCTCGATCAGGTTGGTGATCACCTGGCCGATCCTCAGATCATGACCGACGACGAAGTAGCCTTTCACGCCCTGTGGCAGTTTGGCGACCTTGAATTCGATCTCGACCGCCTTCTTGTTGCGCGTGGCCTCGCGCGAGACGGCGACCAGATCGGTGATGAACTTCTTGAGGTCGACGGTTCCCGCATCTTCCCGCGCCAGCTCGGCATCGAGACGGGAGGCATCGGAAATATCGGTGATGAGACGGTCAAGCCGCCTCACATCGTGCTGGATGATATCCATCAGCCGGCTGCGCGAATTGTCGTTCCTGGCCAGCGGCAATGTCTCCACCGCGCTGCGCAGCGAGGTAAGCGGGTTCTTCAACTCGTGCGAGACATCCGCGGCAAAACTTTCGATCGCCTCGATGCGGGCGTACAGCGCATTGGTCATGTCGCGCACGGCGATCGACAGATTGCCGATCTCGTCCTGCCGATCGGAGAAGTCGGGGATTTCCTCGCGGTTCTTGACACCGCGGCGAACCCTGACGGCCGCCGCGGAAAGCCGGCGCAGCGGATTGGCGATGGTGGAGGCCAGCAGCATCGACAGGATGGCGGTAACCAGGGCGGCAATGCCGAACACGCGCAGGATGGCCTTCCGCTCGGCCGCGACGATCTTGTCGATGTCGCCGCCTTCGGTCGACAGCATCAGCACGCCGAGAACGGCACGGAAGCGCTGGATCGGCACCGCCACAGAAACGATCTGCTCGCCTTGCTCCGAGATCCGCACGATCGTCGACGGGCTGCCGGTAAGCGCCTTGACCACTTCCGGAAACGCGGCGCCGTTGCCACCTGGCTGCTCGCGATAGACGGGCAGCTGCTTGTTGCGAAAGAAATCGAAGACGAATTTCTGGATGCGCTCCAGAAGGTCCGGCTGCTCCTCTTCGACCGGCGGCAGGTCGTAGCGAAGGATCTGGCCGCGCGAATAGAGATGGCGGGAATCGAGCAGCAGGTTGGCGTCGCGGTCGTAAATGCGGGCGCGTGTGCGCGTCGGCGAGATCAACCGCCTGAGCACCGGCGCCACGCGCTCCGGATTGATCGGGAAATCGAGATTGTCGAGCTGATCGGAGCCCGGGCCGAGGCTTTCGCCGGCCTGCAACTCGAGCAGCTTCTCCGGATCGATGCTGATCGAATCGGTCTCGACCGTCGCCGAGGCGGCGATCGCGCCGGCGATGATCTCGCCTTGAGTCATCAGGCTCTCGACACGGGCGTCGATCAGCCCGTCGCGAAAGGTATTGAGATAGAGAATGCCGGTGACCAGGACGGCAAGGCCGGCAAGGTTGAGAAAGAGGATACGCCGCGTCAGGCTGGAAAAGATGTGATGGCCGAGAAACCGGCGCATCGGCACCGTAATTTTCGACACGAAGCCGGGCAGAATCCGCGGCGGGCGCCTGGCGGCGCCCGACCGTCTCACTCGCTCTACTTGCACTGCCATCGAATAGCAGCTCCCGCTCGACTCAAGCTTCGCGGAACCGATATCCGACTCCGTAAAGGGTTTCGATCATTTCGAAGTCATCATCGACGGCCTTGAACTTTTTGCGTAGCCGCTTGATGTGACTGTCGATGGTGCGGTCATCGACATAAACCTGCTCATCATAAGCCGAATCCATCAGCGCATCACGGCTTTTTACAACGCCCGGACGCTGGGCCAGCGAATGCAGGATGAGGAACTCGGTGACGGTCAGCGTCACCGGCTCGCCCTTCCAGGTGCAGGTGTGGCGCTCCTGGTCCATGACAAGCTGGCCGCGCTCAAGCGACCGGGCCTGCTGGTTGGGCGCCTTGGCAGCCGCCTCGCGGGTGCTGGCGCGTCGCAGCACGGCGCGGACGCGTTCGACAAGAAGACGCTGCGAGAAGGGTTTGCGGATGAAGTCGTCGGCGCCCATCTTGAGGCCGAACAGTTCATCGATCTCATCGTCCTTGGAGGTCAGGAAGATCACCGGCAGGTCGGATTTCTGACGCATCCGGCGCAGCAACTCCATGCCGTCCATGCGCGGCATCTTGATGTCGAGGATGGCGAGGTTCGGCGGGCGCGCCGCCAGTCCCTCCAGCGCCGATGCCCCATCCGTGTAGGTTTCGACCCGATAACCCTCGGATTCGAGGGCGATCGAAACCGAAGTCAGAATGTTGCGATCGTCGTCGACAAGCGCGATTGTTGCCATTTCAAGCGGCTCCCTCATGAGCTGTCCCTTCTTTGTCGAGAAGGGGCTTTTGCAGGACAAATTAGGCACAAAATGTGGCATAGGCTGTATCCGCTGTCACGCGCGGCATGTCGACGGCCACAATTGTACCTCGATATGGATTGGACGAATGAACATCGCCAATCCTTTGGGCAACCATCAGTGTTTTTGCACATATAAACGATTTAAACAACTTTCAAAATATTTAAATCGATTAATGATTTGATATCATTCGCCTTTTCTGGTTTTGACGTTTTTAGCTCCTGCAATGGGAGTTCCGGAATTCGCCGGTAAAGACGCGGTAAATCGAAGAAGGGACACCCATGTCGGAAGCCGGCAAACGCAATCCTGCATGTGCAATCGATCGGATCGGCCTAAGAACCACGGGCGTGGTGCGCTATAATTTCGGCGCGGCCGCGCTCTACGAGGAGGCAATCCGCCGTGGCGAGGCCCGACTCACCGCGCATGGCGCGCTTGCCGCCGAGACCGGGCAGCACACCGGCCGCTCGCCCAGGGACAAATTCGTGGTGCGCGACGAAAGCACCGCGCCGCATGTATGGTGGGACAACAACAAAGCGATTTCGCCGATCCAGTTCGATACGCTGCTTGGCGATTTTCGCGCCCACGCGGCTGGAAAGGACCTTTATGTGCAGGACCTGGTCGGCGGCGCCGACGAGGAGCTGAAGCTGCCGACCAGGGTGATCACGGAGCTTGCCTGGCACTCCTTGTTCATCCGCAATCTGCTCATCCGACCGGCCGCCGCCGAACTCGAGCATTTCATGCCCGATTTGACGATCATCGACCTGCCGTCGTTCCGCGCCGATCCCGCCCGCCACGGCACGCGCGGCGAAACGGTGATTGCCGTCGATCTTTCGCACATGATCGTGTTGATCGGCGGTACCTCGTATGCCGGCGAGATGAAGAAGTCGGTGTTCACCGTGCTCAACTATCTGCTGCCGGCAAAAGGTGTGATGCCGATGCACTGCTCGGCCAATGAAGGGCCCGTCGGCGACGCGGCCGTTTTCTTCGGCCTTTCCGGGACCGGCAAGACGACGTTGTCGGCCGACCCGTCGCGCACGCTGGTCGGCGACGACGAGCATGGCTGGGGACCGCACGGCATCTTCAATTTCGAGGGCGGCTGCTATGCCAAGACGATCAAGCTTTCGGCCGAAGCCGAGCCGGAGATCTTCGCCACCACCCAGCGCTTCGGCACGGTGCTGGAGAATGTGGCGCTCGACGCAGGCCGCGTGCCGGATTTCGACGACGGCGGGCTGACCGAAAACACACGCTGCGCCTACCCGCTCCACTTCATCCCCAACGCCAGCAAGACGGGGCGCGCCAGCCACCCGAAGAACATCATCATGCTGACCGCCGACGCATTCGGTGTGATGCCGCCGATCGCGCGGCTGACCCCGGCGCAGGCCATGTACCATTTCCTCTCCGGCTATACCGCCAAGGTGGCGGGGACCGAGAAGGGCGTTACGGAACCCGAAGCGACATTTTCGACATGCTTCGGCGCACCGTTCATGCCGCGGCATCCGTCGGAATACGGCAATCTGTTGCGCGAGCTCATCGCCCGCCAAGGCGTCGATTGCTGGCTGGTCAACACCGGCTGGACCGGCGGCGCCTACGGCACCGGCAAGCGAATGCCGATCAAAGCAACGCGGGCGCTGCTTGCGGCGGCGCTCGACGGCTCGCTGAAAGCGGCCGACTTCCGCACCGACGCCAATTTCGGTTTCGACGTACCGGTGACGGTTGCCGGCGTCGACCGCGCCATTCTCGACCCTAGATCGACCTGGATCGACAAGCCCGCCTACGACCGGCAGGCGGCAAGGCTGGTCGGCATGTTCGTCGACAATTTCGAAAAGTTCGAAGCCCATGTCGACGCCACCGTGCTCGGCGCCGCACCACGCATGCAGGTAGCGGCTGAATAGCCGTCGCCCCGGGTGATGCTTCAAGGCCCGGCTTCGATCGGGCCTTTTCTTTTTTCGCCTGCCGCGCCATGAGTGCGGCATGAACGCCGACGACAAGATCATCATTACCGACGATGCGGTGATTAATCCGGGCGACCTGCACGAGGACTTCATTCGTTCGTCCGGCCCGGGCGGCCAGAACGTCAACAAGGTGGCGACGGCAGTGCAATTGCGCTTCGATGCCGCCAATGCGGCTGGCCTGTCGGAGCGGGTGCGCGAACGGACCATCAAGCTTGCCGGCCAGCGCGCCACCAAGGACGGCGTCATCGTCATCGAAGCTGGACGCTTCCGCACCCAGGAGCAGAACCGGGCGGACGCCCGGGCGCGGCTGACGGCACTGGTCGCCAAGGCCGCCGAACCACCACCACCGCCGCGCAAGAAGACCAGGCCGTCCAAAGGCGCGGTCGAAAGACGACTCAAGAGCAAGGCCGGGCGCGGCTCGATCAAGAAACTGCGCGGCCGGGTCGGGGATGAGTGACAGCCGAAGCGGCTTCGGATCTCAGATCGCCGGTTAAAGCGCGCAGCCACCGTCGGAGGCGGCTTTCGGGTCGCCGTTTTCATTTGACGGTGGCATTCTGATTTCTCCAGACCAACGGATTAAGCGACGCGATGCTCGTACTGCCCAAAGGCGTCCGCCATATGCCCGGCTACCTGTCGCGCGCCATGCAGGAAGTGCTGGTGGAAGATATCAGGCAGGTCGTGCAGAAGGCGCCGCTGTTCGTGCCGGCGATGCCGCGTACCGGCAAGGAGATGAGCGTGCGCATGACCAATTGCGGTCCGCTGGGCTGGGTCACCGACAAGGAGCACGGCTATCGCTACCAGCCGACCCACCCGGTGACCCGAAGGCTTTGGCCGCCGATCCCGGAGATGCTGCTCGAACTGTGGCGGGATGTATCTGCCTATGCGCACCCGCCGGAAGCCTGCCTGGTCAATTTCTATTCGCAGGATGCCAAGATGGGTCTTCACCAGGACCGCGACGAGAGCGATTTCTCCGCGCCTGTCGTCTCGGTGTCGCTCGGCGACGATTGCCTGTTCCGGGTCGGCCAGACGACGCGCGACGGCGCCACCAAATCGTTCAGGCTGAGGAGCGGCGACGTCGTCGTGCTTGGCGGCGAAGGGCGGCTCTGCTTTCACGGCGTCGACCGTATCTACCCGTCGACCTCGGCATTGCTCAGGAGTGGCGGCCGCATCAATCTGACGCTGCGACGGGTGACGATGCCGAAATAGGCTGTTCGGGTGGCCGGTGGCCCGGGCGGACATAATCGTCGCGCAAATAGATGCGCTCGGTCTCGTCCTCGATAAGAATGCGGTAGTGCGCCAGGATGGCGTCAAAGCCAAAACGCCCCATCAGTTGGCTTGTCCACATTGTGTTGTTTTTCTTGAAGACGACGATATCCGGGCGCAGACGCGCGAACTCTTCGCGTTTGCTTTCGACGTAGCGCGCCATGATGGCCTGGTAACGCGTGGCTTCGGCGGTGTCACCCGAGAGGGCTGCGTGCCGGGACAGGGAAAGTGCGAACGCTCCAAGCCAATCGCTGACGTGGGTCGAAACGAACTGCCCATCGATCATACGGTTCAACGGATGTCCCGAGGAAATATCCGAACTGACCAACGCTACGGTCGGCCGATCGGTGGCGGCGCGAATTGCGGCAACCAGCGCCGGCCCTGGTTTCTGGGTGCTCCAGTACGGCAAGAAAGCGATTGCCACCGCCGCCAATGCCCAAGCTCGCGAAGGAGCCGTCACGAACGTCAACAGCTTCGACGGCTGCTGCACGATCCTGGGCAGTGCCAGCAGGCAGAAAATGGCTGCCACAGCGCAAAAGATCGCGGGATAGGCATGATAAGACCAGCCTTTGGCTTGGTAGAACAGGGGAAACATGCCAGCGATCGATGCCGCCAACGCTACCGCCGCCAGCTCTGGAAACCGCCTGGCAGGCCACAGCCACCAGATCAGGAAGACAAGGAAACACCACGAGAAACCGTAGCCGATCACAATCGGCCAAAAGATGCCGATCTTTGCATAAACGTCCGCCAAGAGGGGATAGATGTCGCGCATGAATTCCGGATGGATCAGCGTGACCGTGCTGAGATAGACAACGCAGATGCCGCCAATGACCCAGTGTTCCAGGGCGAAGATCGATTTCAGACTGCGCCGGCGCACTGCAACGACCAGTGCCGGCGCCAACACCATGATCGCATAGTAGGGCTTGACCAGCAGCAGAATGCTGCCCGACAGGCCGGCGAGTACGGCGAGCCCGGGGTCTGGTTGGGCAGCTGCATCTCTGCGCGCGCGCCAGGCATGAAGCGCAAGCAGCGGCATGAAAAGTGCCATGCCGATATGCTCCCGCTCGCTGAAGGCATTTCCGGGGAAGACCACCAACATTGCGCAAAACGCTGGCCCCAGTGCAAACAATGATGCAGTTTCGGTGAAACCCGCACGCTTGACGATCACGCCCGAGAGCGAAAGTCCGATAAGCACGGCAAGGTATGTCCAGGCCTCAACCAGGATTTCCGGGGCGGTGCCCAGCAATCTGGCCGCAGCCACTGGCGGCAGATAGAGCCAGACGCTGAATGGGGGATTGGTCTCATAGATTTGCGAGTAAAGCCGCTCACCGGACAGCATACGCTCGCAGACCGTGATCAGCCAGCTAGTGTCGGGAACAGTCCCCCAACGTCGCTGCCAGAAGATCGAGAAGACGGTGACTGCGGCAATGGCCAGGACATTGCGGCTAGGAAGCAGCGACGCCGCAATATCCCGGTCGCGCCAGCGGCTCAAGCCGCCAATGTCGTTCGAGACGCTCATGCTGTTGCACCGAGGCTCTCGAGATCGAGCCATATGTCGTCCAGCGGAGCGATTGGATCCAGCCGTGTCATGGGTTTCCGGGGGCTCCTGCTCAATCGGTTTGGAGCGGCGCAGGCGCCGTGTAACGCAGATAGACAGTGATTTCCGGCTCGGCGTGCAGCAGACGATAGTCGGCCAAGGCAACCTGGATCCGCTTGTCCTGCAGCATCAGGGCAGTCCACGCGGGCGAGCCTGACAGCACGATATCGGGCTTCTTCGCTGATATCTCGGCGGCGTTTTCGCCGATCACCCGATCGCGGATGCTTTCAAGTTCCGGTCTCCGTTCGAGATCGCCGGTGACGCGGGCGAGCGTGTCCGCGTTGGAGACCGCCCAGGCGCTCGGATGGCGTGATATGAACCTGCCGCCGACCAGCCTGGCGAGGGGATGGGCAACCTGCATCTGGTCGGCAATAGACATGATGGTCGGGGTTTCGACCGTTGCGCGGATCGCGGCGACAGACCGGGCGATCGGGCCGTTATCCGTCGTCAGCGCCGCGTACTGTGCCCTGACCGCTATTTGCAGCACCAGCACGCAGCCGAAGATCAGGGCGGCCTTGCGAACGAAGCCTGCACTGCCGAATGTGCCGAACCGCACAAGCTGGATGCCAAATGCAAGTGTCGCAACAACGACCATCGGCAGCGCGTGATTGGGCCAACCCTTGCCCATGACGATGAAGGCCGGAATGAACCCCAGGGCGGTCAGGAGCGGAATCCTGACGTCCCAGTTCGTCTTTCTCAGGCCGCCGGCCGCAAGCACGGTGGCGGCGGCCAGAAGCAGCACCACTTTCGGCCAGTTTGCCAGCATATCGGCGGCAGAGGCCCTCAACGGAAGATAGACCTCCCTGACCAAGGGCAGGACGTCGCTGACGTAAGCGCGGTCGAAGAGCGCGATGGACGCGATATAGGCGGCCACGATCGCAGCGCCCACCAGGTTCTCTGCGACGAAGAGCGGTTTCAGCGACCGCCTTTCAAGCGCAAGACAGAGCGACGGCAACATGAAGGCCAGCACAAAATAGGGCGGCTTGACCATGACCACGACCGCCGCGCCGAAGCCCGCGACCATGTGCTCCAGGCGCGAGCCCGCGCTGAAATCCAGGTTCCGCTGACGTGTGCATTGCAACGCCACCCAAGGCAGAATGGCAATCAATGCGAAGTGCTCGCGTTGGCCGAATTGATCCGGCATGAAACACAGGATCAAAAACAGGGCCGCCGCTGCCGCCCACAGCGCATGGGGCTGCCGGTAGACCGGTTCATCGCGCGCGAGAATGCGGACGGAAACGAAAAGACTGGCCAGGCTCAGGCAAACGACGCCAAGCGTCAGCCAGAATTCCGCACGCATGCCAGTGAGCTTTTCCAGGAGCATGAACGGCATGTAGAGCCAGATCGAGAAAGGGGGGTTGGTCTCCACGATGTCGGTGTTGAGCCGCTCTCCGCCAAGCAGGCGGTCGCAGACGACCAGAAGCCACGACACGTCAACATTGGTCGGAATTGCAACGGTCGATAGCCAGACGGCGTATGTGACGACCAGACTGGCCAGCAGCAACGGAGCACCCGCTACGCCCACAAAGGGCGAGAAGCGGTTGGCGCCGGGCAGCAGTTCACTGAGGGATCGCGCGCTAGAGACCACGAAACACCCACCGCCCGAGGACGACATAGTTGATGACCGGCACGGCAATGCAGGTGAGCAGGATCGGGATTGCGGCAGGGACGCCGAGCATCTGGGTCAAAAGCCCCGGCAGGGCGATCGCGACGGCGAGGCCGGAAGCGGTGAGCAGGAGGAAGCGGGGCAATTCCATAGCGTGGCTGCCGCCCGAGGTGAACGTGAAATATTTATGCCCGGTGTAGGAGAACAGCGCGGCGACGGCGTAGGCCGCAAACGATGTGAGCGCCGCCGGCAGGGCCGCCGTTGCCTGTCCACGCGACAGCAGAAAAGCGCAAACTGCGTAGATCAGCGTCGACGCGATGCCAATCAGCGCAAAGCGCGATAGTCGACGATACGAGCCGGTGCCCATGACGCGGTCAAGCTGCCAATTTCTCGTCGAGGCGAGCGGTTTCGACGGCGCTGTCCTTGCGGAATACCGCCAGCAGCGAAACCCCGAAGGGCAAGCTTGCATTTGGTATGATGCGGCCTTCCGCCGAAAACACTGCCTTCATCGCCGCATTCAGTGGTTTTGGCGGCGTGGCATGGCCGGCTGGCAAGGCCGACTTGCGCAACCTGTCCACCAGTCTTGCCAGCGCCGCTACCGGGAAGAGCGCGGCATTTGTGTAGCTCAGCCGGTCGATCGCGAAACCAGCCCTTTCGATTCGTTCACGCAGCAGATTGCGTGAATAGCGCCGCATATGATGCAGCCCCACATCATGCGTGCTCCACAACCATTGGTGTGCGGGCACAGTGAGGACCACGCTGCCGCCCGGTTTCAGCACTTGGCGGATCGCGGCAAGCGACGCCTCGTCTTCGGCGACATGCTCCAGCACGTCGAACAGGCAGACGAGGTCGCAGCTTTGCGGCGCGACAGGAATGTTGTCCGGCAGATGTCCGGCGAGGAAGTCGCGGCCGGTCTTTTCCCAGGCAATCCTGCGCGCGAGATCGCTCATCTCGACTGCCGTCACTGCGCCGAACTGCTCCAGCATCCGGATGTTGCCGCCGGTGCCGGCGCCGATCTCGACGATGCGCGCGTTTTCAGGCAGGCCGATGCTGCGAATGACCGCCTCGGCGATGGCGCGACGCCCGCAGAACCACCAATGCTCGTCTTCGGTGGCGGCCATCTGTCGGTAGGCGTCGATCTCCATCAGCTCATTCCCTCATATTTGCGGCGCACGATGTAGATCGGACGCTGCTTGATCTCGGCGTAGACCCTGCCGAGGTATTGTCCGATGATGCCGATGCCGAGTAACTGGATGCCGCCAAGGAAAAGAACACTGACCAGCAGGGAGGCGTAGCCGGGCACATCAACGCCAAAGATCATTGTCTTGGCGACGATCAGCAGGCCGTAGAGGAACGACAGCGCGGAAATCGTCGCGCCGACATAGGTCCAGATTTCAAGCGGAGCGGTGGAGAAGCTGGTGATGCCTTCGAGCGCGAAGTTCCACAGCTTCCAGCCGGAGAATTTCGACTGGCCGGCGATGCGCTGATCGCGGACATATTCGACGCTTGCGGTGCGGAACCCGACCCAGGCGAACAGGCCCTTCATGAAACGACGGCGTTCGGGCAAAGACCGCAGCGCCTGGATGACCTGGCGGTCGATCAAACGGAAGTCGCCGACATCGTGCGGGATCTTCTGCTGCGCGATCCAGTTGTGAACGCGGTAGAACATCGAGGCGGAGCGCTGCTTGAGAAAGCTGTCGCTCGACCGATTGGCTCGCTTGGCCAGAACAACCTCAAAACCCTCGCGCCACTTTTCCACAAGCAGCGGAATGACATGCGGCGGATCCTGCATATCGACATCCATCGGAATCGCTGCATCGGCATCGCAGCTGTCGAGCCCCGCGGTCATCGCGGCTTCCTTGCCGAAATTGCGTGAAAGGTCGATTACGTGGATGCGTGGATCGGTTTGTTGGGCTTCGATCAGCTTTTCGAGCGTCGTATCGCTGCTGCCGTCGTTGACGAAGATGAACTCGAGGGCAACGCCTTTGTCCTTCAGCGGCGCGGTGCTTTCGCATACCGCCTTCAGGAATGGAGCAATTGCGCCTTCCTCATTGTGGACAGGCACGATCAGGGCAATCGTTGCGCCGCCGCTGCCCGGACGTGCGATGCGGTCAGCTGCCGGCCGATCGATGTTTAGGAATGGCGCATTCATTTGTTTGCCGAGCCCGCAGATCAGGCCCGACAATAGAAAGACTGGGTTAAGATGACTTTAAGGAATGTCCCGGGATTTCACAGTTTCCTGAGCGCCACTTCCTCGACCAGATGGTTGGCGCCCTTGCGCAGGATGAGATCGGCACGGGCGCGGGTCGGCAATATATTCTCGCGCAGATTCTTCAGGTTGATGTTGGTCCACAGGCCCTCGGCGATGGCGCGGGCCGCATCCTCGGAAAGTTGCGAATAGCGGTGGAAGAAGGAGGCCGGGTCGCGGAAGGCGGTTTCGCGCAGCCGCATGAAGCGGGCGATATACCAGTGATGGATCAGCGCCTCCTCGGCATCGATATAGATGGCGAAGTCGAAGAAATCCGACAGGAAAGGCACGATCTTGCCGTCCTTGGGCAGCTTGCCCGGCTGCAGGACATTAATGCCTTCGAAGATCAGGATGTCGGGCCGGTCGATGGTCTGGAACTCGCCCGGAATGACGTCATAGGTCAGGTGCGAATAGACCGGCGCGCGGACGTTGCGCTGCGCCGATTTGATGCCAGACAGGAAGCGCAGCAGCGCGCCGACGTCGTAGCTGTCCGGAAAGCCCTTGCGCTCCATCAAATTGTTGCGGCGCAGGATTTCGTTCGGCAGCAGGAAACCGTCGGTGGTGACCAGGTCGACCTTGGGACTCGACGGCCAGCGCGCCAGCAGCTCCTTTAGCACGCGCGCCGTGGTCGATTTGCCGACCGCCACGGAACCTGCAATGCCGATGATGAACGGTGTCTTGGCCGCGTCCAGCGCGTTGAAGAAGGCCTGGCGTTGCCTGAACAGGAGTTGACTGGCTTCGACATGAGCCGACAACAGCCGTGACATCGAAAGATAGATGCGCTCGACCTCGTGGAGATCGACCGGATCGTTCAGCGACCGCAGACGACGGACCTCGTCCTCGGTGAGCGTCATCGGCGTATCGGCGCGGAACCGCGACCATTGCTCGGCCGAGAAGAAACGATAGGGTGAATACTTCTCGGTAGGAGCGAGCTGGTCCATCGAGTTCCTCCGCAGCGATCAGCCCCGGTCCAGCCGAGACGCCTTTTCGGCGATGCCCGAACGACCGGTGCGGCGTTCAAGCTCGTTGAGCACATCGCTCAGCGGAATGTCCGCTATGCCGAGAACGACAAGCCAATGATAAATGAGATCGGCGCTTTCCGAAACAAGCGCGGCCCTATCGGCGCTGACGGCTGCGATCACCGTTTCGACTGCCTCTTCGCCGAGTTTCTGCGCTGCCTTGCTCATGCCACGCTGAAAGAGCTTGGCCGTCCACGAATCCGGATCGCCGGAACGTGCGCGTTCGCCAATAATCTTCTCCAGATCGGAGAGCGAGAACTCGGTCATGACGGCGTTTACAGCCTCTTCTTAGCCGGAAAGGCTCTAGGACCGATTACCCGGCGAGTCCAGCCGCATCGGCAGTCCGGCCTGAGCCATGTGCAGCTTGGCTTCGGCGATGCTGTAGGTGCCGAAATGGAAGATCGACGCCGCCAGCACCGCGCCGGCATGGCCGTCGCGAATGCCTTCGATAAGGTGGTCGAGCGTGCCGACGCCACCGGAAGCGATGACCGGCACGCGTACGGCATCGGCGACCGCGCGGGTAAGGGCTATGTCGTAGCCGGCCTTGGTGCCGTCGCGGTCCATCGATGTTAGCAGGATCTCGCCGGCGCCGAGATCGACCACTCGCCGAGCGAACTCGACGGCGTCGATGCCGGTCTTCTCGCGGCCGCCATGGGTGAATATCTCCCAGCGATCAGCCTCGCTCGCAGCGGACACTTTCTTGGCATCGATGGCGACGACGATGCACTGGTTGCCGAATTTGTCGGCAGCCTCGGCGACAAAATTTGGGGTCTTCACCGCCGCCGTGTTGATCGACACCTTGTCGGCGCCGGCCAGTAGCAGCTTCCTGATGTCGGCGACCTGACGGACGCCACCGCCAACGGTCAGCGGCATGAAACATTGTTCGGCGGTGCGGGCGATGACATCGAAAATGGTCTCGCGGTTTTCCGACGAGGCGGTGATGTCGAGAAAGCAGAGCTCGTCGGCGCCGGCCGCGTCATAGGCTTTTGCCGCTTCGACGGGATCGCCGGCATCGACCAGGTCGACGAAATTGACGCCCTTGACGACACGGCCGTTCTTGACGTCGAGACAGGGGATGACGCGGGCTTTCAGCATCAGATCCTCTCGATCGCCGCAAGAAAGTCGACAAGCAGCTGGCCGACGACGGGCGGAACTTCGGACTGGGAATCAAAGGCCGGGTCGTAGGCCGAGAGCGTCACGCCGACGATTGGGATTGACCTGGCCAGTCCGCAGGCAAGCTGCCGTAGCTGTTCCGGACTCGGGCCGCCCGGGTGCGCGTAGCGGTTCACCTGCAACACATCCGGATCGAGGACATCCAGGTCGAGATGCAGATGCGCCCGCACAGTCCCTGTCGCCGTGAGCTTTCCGATCATATCGAGTGCACCGGCACATTCGGTGCGCACGATCGGCAAAGTTTCCAGCAGTCGCTTTTCGTCGGGATCGAGGTCGCGGGCATCAACCAGCATGCAGCGCGCAGGGTCTATCGGCCGGAACCCCGGAATTGCTGCCGCCATCGGATGCCAGCAGAGCCCGAGCGTCGCCGCCAGCGCCATGCCGTCGAGAAAGCCGTAGGAGGACGTCTCCGGCGTGTTGAGATCGCCATGCTGGTCGATCCAGATGATCGAATCCGCAACTTCACCGGCGACCGCACCGGCGGCGGTCAGGCAATTTCCAGCAAGGATAATGGGGAAGCGTCCTCCATCGCGGGCGAGGTTAACCTTGGTCGCGACGGCGTTGCAGACGGCGAAGCCGGTTGCAATTTCGCGCCCCTGCTCGTCTCCGACCTTGCCGATATCTTCGACGGCGACGTCATGGCCAGCCACGGTCAGGGCGTCGACCAGCCCACCGCCGATGATGGCGTCCGGCCCCTGGCCGCACCCTTCGTGATAGTGCCCGCTGTCGTAGGGAGCAACGATAATCGAGACCTTCACGTTTCACACCCCTGCCATCGGTTTGCCACGCAGGATCGCCAATGCCTCGGCCGGGTCGATGCGGCCGTCGTAGAGGGCGCGTCCGGAGATCGCGCCTTCGAGCTTGCGGGCATCGGGCATGGTCATGCGCACGATGTCGGCGATCGAGGCGAGCCCGCCCGAGGCGATAACCGGGATCGACACCGCGTCGGCGAGATCGATGGTGGCGTCCCAGTTGATGCCGGTCAGCACACCGTCGCGGTCGATATCGGTGTAGATGATGGCGGCGACGCCGGCACCCTCGAATTTCCTCGCCAGTTCAATGACGCCGAGGCTCGAGGCTTCAGCCCAGCCTTCGACCGCGACCTTGCCGCCCTTGGCGTCGATGCCGACGGCGATCTTGCCCGGGAATGCCTTGCAGGCCTGCCTGACCAGATCCGGATCGCGCACCGCCACGGTGCCAAGAATGACGCGGGCCAGCCCACGGTCGAGCCAGTCCTCGATCTGCGCCAGGGTGCGGATGCCGCCGCCGAGCTGCACCGGATTGCTCGTCGCCTTCAGGATGGCGCCGACCGCGGCGCTGTTGACGCTCTGGCCCTTGAAGGCGCCGTTGAGGTCGACGACGTGCAACCATTCGAAGCCCTGCTCTTCGAAGGCGCGCGCCTGAGCGGCGGGATCGTCATTGTAGATGGTGGCGGTCGCCATGTCGCCATGCCTGAGGCGCACGCATTTGCCGTCCTTGAGGTCTATCGCCGGAAACAGAAACACCTTCAGGCGCCTTCGACGATGACAAAGTGGCCGGTCGAGCCGGCGACCCTGTACTTCAAGGCCTCCTGGTATTCAGGCGAGCCGTAGCATTCCAGCGCCTTTTCATAGGATTCGAATTCCACCAGCACGTGGCGATTGCCTGCCGGTCCTTCCGGGCTGGTGTACCGCCCGGCGCGCACCGGGAACTTCGCGCCGTATTTCGCGAAAGCCGCGGCATTGGCCTCGATGTACTGCTTGTAGATCTCGGGATCGTGGACATCGACCATTGCCATCCAATAGCCCTTCTTGCTCATGGTTCAGGGCCTCCAGCCTAGGAAATTGGTGATCAGCGCCAGGCCCAGCGCCTGGCTCTTCTCGGGGTGGAATTGCGTTCCGGCTAGGTTGTCGCGGGCGACAGCGGCCGTTACCGGGCCGCCATAGTCGGCAACCGCCAGCACCTCATCCTCCTTCCGTGCATCGAGATGGTAGGAGTGGACGAAATAGGCGTGCAGTCCCTTGCCACCCGTCGCAATGCCGGAAAACAGCGGATGCTTGCGCTTCAGATCAATCGTGTTCCAGCCGATCTGCGGGATCTTCAGTGTCGGATCGGCCGGCGTGATCTCCTTGACGTCGCCGGCGACCCAGCCAAAGCCCTTTGTGACGATCTTTTCCAGGCCTCGCTCCGACATCAGCTGCATGCCGACGCAGATGCCGAGGAACGGCCGAGCCTTGGCGATCGCCACCTCCTCGACCGCTTCCCACATGCCGGCGACCGCACGCAGTCCAGCGGCGCAATCGGCATAGGCACCGACGCCGGGCAGGACGATGCGGTCGGCGGTCCTGACCCGCTCGGCATCGGCGGTGAGTTCGATCGCGGCGGCAATGCCGGCTTCATGCGCGGCACGCTCGAAGGCCTTGGTGGCCGAGCGCAGATTGCCCGACCCATAATCGATGATCGCCACCCTCATCTCAGGGCTTTCCCGGAATATGGTTCAGCCCCAGCGCCAGGCCCATCTGCGCCGACCGGGCATGTGCTGCGTCTGGGACGATGCGTTGCACCGTCGGTTGTTCATCCGACTGAGCATCGGCTTCCAATGCATAGCGGACGTCTGCGTCGTCGAGCCTGTCGGCCTCGACCACGCCCCATTCATGCCAGCCGCGACGGCGCAGGCCTGCGATCCGCAAGCCCTGCCCTTCCAGTCCGACAAAGAGCATGACAAGCAGAGATAAAAGCGAGCCGGCTGTTTCCAGGTCCAGCCTTTCGCCCAGCATCGAGAGCAGGCCCATGGCGACAAACGCCAATGCCGCCTCGACCCACAGCCGGTGCCAGGCCAGCCACAGCGGCGGCACCAAGAAGCCGAGCCAGGCAAAGCCGTCACGGATAAAGGTAGTGTCCACGCTTTCGCTGCGGCCTGGCGGCTCCATCACGACATAGATGGCCATGACGCTATCCTTTCAGGGATCCCTTGGTGGAGGGAACCGCGTCCGGCTGGCGCGGGTCGCGCTCAAGCGCCGAACGCAGCGCACGCGCCACGGCCTTGAAGCAGGTCTCGGCGACGTGGTGGTTGTTGGCGCCGTAATGATTGGTGACATGCAGCGTGATGCCGGCATTCTGCGCCAGCGCGTGGAAGAATTCGCGCACCAGCTCGGTGTCGAACGTACCGATCTTCGGCGACGAGAATGAAACATTCCAGACCAGAAAAGGCCGCCCGGAGACATCGATTGCCGCCCGCGTCAGTGTCTCGTCCATGGCGAGATCGATCGAGGCGTAGCGCATGATGCCGCGCCGCTCGCCCAATGCCTTGGCCAGCGCCTGGCCGAGCGCAATGCCCGTATCCTCGACCGTGTGGTGGTCGTCTATGTGCAGGTCGCCCTTGGCCCTCACGGTCATGTCGATCAGCGAATGGCGCGACAACTGGTCCAGCATATGGTCGAAGAAGCCGACGCCCGTCGAAATGTCGGATTTGCCCGAGCCGTCGACCTGAACCGACACGGCGATGTCGGTTTCCCTGGTCTTGCGGCTTATCTCGGCGGAACGGGGCGCCATGACCTCATCCTTGTCTCAGATTTTGCACGATTCAGGCGTTCACATGCCTGAAAACGAAAGCCTTCTAGCAGCATGATCCGGCGATTGCCAGTTACCGCTGCGGAGCCCGATCCGACCCGGTGGATGGCCGGTTTGCAATCGTCCGGCCTATGCATACATATGGCCGATCAAGTCACTCGTAACGCGCCGATCGCCTCGATGGGATCGGTGCTTATCGGAGCAGAAAATGTCGAATGAACTGACCATGCATGCCACGACCATCCTGACCGTGCGCAAGGGCGGCAAGGTGGTGATCGCCGGCGACGGCCAGGTCAGCCTCGGCCAGACCATCATGAAAGGCAACGCCAAGAAGGTGCGCCGCATCGGCAAGGGCGGCAACGTCATCGCCGGTTTCGCCGGCGCCACCGCCGATGCCTTCACTCTGCTCGAGCGGCTTGAAGCCAAGCTCGAACAATATCCCGACCAGCTGACACGCGCCTGCGTCGAGCTTGCCAAGGACTGGCGCACCGACCGCTATTTGCGGCGGCTGGAAGCGATGATGCTGGTGGCCGACAAGTCGGTGTCGCTGGCGCTGACCGGCACCGGCGACGTGCTGGAGCCCGAATTTGGCGTCATGGCCATCGGCTCGGGCGGCAATTACGCGCTGGCAGCGGCACGCGCGCTGGTGGACAGCGACAAGGGCGCAGAGGAGATCGCCCGCAAGGCGATGCAGATCGCGTCAGACATTTGCGTCTACACCAACAACAACTTCGTCGTCGAAACCCTCGATGCCGCCTGAGCGGAGCCTCCGCTATGGTTTTCGGCCGGTGACCCAGAGGGACCTGCCGATGATCGCCGGCTGGCTTGCCGAGCCGCATGTCGCCGAATGGTGGAACGACCCAGAGACCGAGATTGCGGAGATCCGCGAGCATATCGACAGCATTTCGGTCGAGCCGCTGATTATCGAGCTCGACGGAAAGCCCATCGGCTATTTGCAGAGCTACGATCCGCATCTGGAGGACGGCCATCCCTATAGCGACCAGCCGTTCGGCACGCTCGGCATCGATCTGTCGATCGGCGTGCCGGAGCTTGTCGGGGTCGGCCACGGCTCCGCGATCGTCCGGCAGTTCGTCGAGCAGCTTTTCGAGGAAGGTACGCCGCGCGTCATCATCGACCCGGACCCCGCCAATGCACGGGCTATCCGTGCCTATGAAAAGGCCGGTTTCACGGCTATCGATCGCAGGAAGTCGGAATATGGCGATGCCGTGCTGATGGCGATTGATGCCCCAGAGGGGTGATGCCGGACAGGGTGACGCAGAAGAGGGGCAATAGCAGCATGAGCGTATCCAGCGACAAAACCGTCTCGGCCTACTACGACAGTTGGCGAATGGGGCTTCTGCTGGTTCTCGGCCTGGTCATCTTCCAGGCCGGGGTCCTTTACGGCATGGGGCGGACGCCGATCTGTACCTGCGGCTATGTCAAGCTGTGGCACGGCATCGTGCAAAGCTCGGAGAATTCCCAGCATATTTCCGACTGGTACAGCTTCTCGCACATCATTCACGGTTTCCTGTTCTATGCGCTGGCGTGGTTCCTTTTCCCGCGCTCGCCGATCGGGCTCAGGCTGGCCTTTGCGGTGGTTATAGAGGGCGGCTGGGAGCTGCTCGAGAACAGCCCTTTCATCATCGATCGCTATCGCGCTGGCACGATCTCGCTCGACTATTATGGCGACAGCATCATCAATTCGGTGTCGGACACACTGGCCATGGTGCTGGGGTTTGTCATGGCGCGAAGGCTTCCTATATGGGTGGTCGTAACCCTCGCCCTCATCTTCGAATTCGGTGTCGGCTATCTCATCCGGGACAATCTGACACTCAACGTGATCATGCTGCTGCATCCGTTCGAGTCCATTCGGCAGTGGCAAAGTGGAATTTAGTGACATGAGCACCTTCTCTCCTCGCGAAATCGTTTCGGAACTCGACCGCTTCATCATCGGCCAGAAAGACGCCAAGCGTGCCGTGGCGATTGCCTTGCGCAACCGCTGGCGCCGCCAGCAGCTCGAGGGCCAGATGCGCGAAGAGGTGATGCCGAAGAATATCCTGATGATCGGCCCGACCGGCGTCGGCAAGACCGAGATTTCGCGCCGCCTGGCACGCCTTGCCGGTGCGCCTTTCGTCAAGGTCGAAGCCACCAAGTTCACCGAGGTCGGTTATGTCGGCCGCGATGTCGAGCAGATCATCCGCGACCTGGTCGAGATCGCCATCGGGCTGGTTCGCGAGAAGATGCGCGAGGACGTCAAGGCGCGTGCCCACATCAACGCCGAGGAACGGGTGCTCGAAGCGCTCGTCGGCAAGACGGCGAGCCCGGCCACCCGTGACAGTTTCCGCAAGAAGCTGCGCGACGGCGAGCTCGACGACAAGGAGATTGAGATCGAAGTGGCCGATACCGGCAATGGCGGCATGCCCGGCTTCGAGATCCCCGGCATGCCGGGCGCCAATATCGGCGTGCTCAACATCAACGATATGCTGTCGAAAGCGATGGGCGGCAAGAAGACCAAGTTGCGCAAGACGACCGTCAAGGAGTCCTACGGGCTGTTGATCAGCGACGAGTCCGACAAGCTGCTCGATCAGGACGAAGTGGTGCGCAGGGCACTCGAATCGACCGAGAATGACGGCATTGTCTTCCTTGACGAGATCGACAAGATCGCCTCGCGCGAAGGCGGCATCGGTGCCGGTGTTTCGCGTGAAGGTGTGCAGCGCGACCTGCTGCCGCTGGTCGAAGGCACCACGGTTGCGACCAAATACGGACCGGTGAAGACCGACCACATCCTGTTCATCGCCTCGGGTGCGTTCCACGTCGCTAAGCCCTCCGATCTGCTGCCGGAATTGCAGGGCCGCCTGCCGATCCGCGTCGAGCTGCGGGCGCTGGAGAAGGGCGATTTCGTCCGCATCCTCACCGAGACCGAAGCCAGCCTGATCAAGCAGTATATCGCGCTGATGAAGACCGAAGGCGTCGATCTGGTCTTCACCGACGACGCCATCGATTCGTTGGCCGGCATCGCCGTGGACCTCAACGCCAGCGTCGAGAATATTGGCGCCAGGCGGCTGCAGACGGTGATGGAACGGGTGCTGGACGATATCTCCTATGACGCGCCGGACCGCAACGGCACCTCGGTGACCATCGATGCCGCCTATGTCGAGAAGCATGTCGGCGACCTCTCCAGAAACACGGACTTGTCGCGTTTCATCCTGTAGGAGACGCTTCATTCTCGAAGAGGGTCGGGGAATTGCTCCCGGCCTCCCCAATTTGGCCCAGCATTCCCGATGTGTGGCCAAATGGAAGCATCCGGCAAGCTTTCGTCCCGTCGGGTGCAGGCGTCTCTCGACTCCCGGTGGAGCATTACCTAGTTTGCCGGCGACTATTTGGGCGGCGGCGCATGAAAAAACTGATCCTCGTCATTTTGGGGCTGACGCTGGCGGCAGCCATGTTCGCCGCGCAAGCGGCAACGATGGTGCCGCCGGGCAACCGCAACACCGAGCAGCCCGACATACCGGGCGCTTCGAGCCGGCGCACCCAGGCGACCAACACCACCTTCCAGGCGAAATACCGCAAAGTCTTTGCGCTGCTCCAGAACGATGCCGAGCTGCGCGGTAAGATCAAGCAGGCAGCCGCGGCCTATGACATCGACCCAATGCATATCGTTGGAGCCATCGTCGGCGAGCATACCTATAATGTCGATGCCTATGACCGGCTGCAGACCTATTACGTCAAGGCGATCTCGTATCTGTCGAGCAAGCTCTCCTTTGCCTATGATGGCGAGGACATCACCGATTTCGTGCAACGGCCGCAATTTGCGAAATGCGCAGGGAAGTCCGACAGCTACGATCTGTGGGAGTGCCGCGAACAGGTGTGGAACCGGTCGTTCCGCGGCAAAACCGTCAACGGCGAGAGCTTTCCCAACGACCGCTTCGGCGCCACTTTCTTCCAGCCTTATTATGCCGGCCAGACTTTTGGCCTTGGCCAGCTCAATCCGCTGACGGCACTGCAGATGAGCGATCTCGTGCACAAGGTTTCCGGCCTGCCGGAACTCGACGTCGGTGACCCCAATGCGGTCTACAAGACGATCATGGACCCTGACCTGACACTGCCTTATGTCGCGGCGACGATAAGGAAGTCGATCGACGCCTATAAAAGCATTGCCGGCTTCGACATCTCAGGCAATCCCGGCATCACGTCGACGCTCTACAATGTCGGCAATCCCGAACAGCGCGCCTATGCGCTGAAAGCCGAGAACGACAAGCGCCGCGCTGCGGGCGAGCCGGAAAAGCTGCCCGAGGAAAATTACTATGGCTGGCTGGTCAACGACAAGCTGCCGGAGCTGAAAGCGCTGTTTTAGCCGAACGCGTTCGGCCAATTATCCACGCGGCGGATCAAGCCGCCAGCAGCGATTTTAATTTGACCGCCTGCGAGACTAGCGCTTCCGGCGCCGGCCTTGCCTGCTTTGCAATCAGCATCTCGGCCAGCCTTATGTCGCGGGCGACCGCGTTGCCGGGGCCGATGCCGCTTGCCGCAACCAGCCTGCCGTCCTCGGCGAGGTGGAACAGGATGAAGGCGCCGTCGCCGAGGTCGCGGCGCACGATGCTGCGGCCTTCGTCCGACAGGCCGGCGATCTGCAAGGTCAGGCCGTACTGATCCGACCAGAACCACGGCACCGCCGCATGGGACTCGCCGGCGCCAAGCATATTCCTTGCGGCGAGCGCGCCCTGCTCCTGTGCATTGCGCCAGGCTTCGAGCCGCACGCGCCGGCCGCCATAGATGGCGAGCGGAAACGAACAGCAATCGCCGGCGGCAAAGATATCCCGGTCGCTGGTGCGAAGCTCGGCGTCGACGGCGACACCATTGTCGACGGTCAGCCCCGCCTCCGCGGCAAGTCCGGTCACCGGCACGGCGCCGATGCCGATCACGGCAAGATCGGCGACAATGTCGTGTCCACCGGCGAGCGCGATGCGCACTTCGGCGCCATCATCGGCAATGGCGGCGATGCCCTCGCCGCACAGGATTTTCACGCCTTCGGCTTCATGCGCCTGATGGATGATCTCAGCGATCTCGGCCGGCACGCCGCGCATCAAGATGCGCGGCTGCGCCTCGATAACTGTGACCGCCGCACCCAGTCTGCGTGCCGCCGCGGCAAGCTCAAGCCCGATGAAGCCGCCGCCAATGATGGCGATGCGATTTCCGGCGCTGAGATGGGCGCGAATGGCCAGCGCGTCGTTGAAGGTCCGGAGGTAGACGCAGCGCCCACCAAGGCCCGGCATCGGCAGCTTGCGCGGCACCGAACCGGTCGCCAGCAGGAGCTTGTCGTAGGCCAGGACGGAACCGTCCGAGAGGCGCACGACATGCGCCGCGCGGTCGATCGCCACCGCCTGAACCGAATGGATATGCCTGATCGATCTTTCGGCCAGGATCGCGTCGGTGGCGATTGCCTTGAGCAGGGGCGCGTCGGCAACCATCGCGTCTTTCGACAGCGGCGGCCGCTCATAGGGAAGATGCGGCTCGTCGCCGACCAGCGTCACCGGTCCATTAAAGCCGAGCTCGCGCAGCGCAAGGGCGGCGCGCCCGCCGCATTCGCCGGCGCCAATGATGACCATTCCCTTCGTCATCATCAACCAATCCGGACAAGGACTTTGCCGGCGTCGACTTTGACCGGATAAGTTCTTAGATCGACGCAGACCGGCGCGCCCCTGGCAGCCCCTGTCTTGTAGTTGAAGCGGCCATTGTGCTTCGGGCATTCGATGATATCGTCCATCACCAGCCCGTCGGCCAGATGCACCTTCTCATGCGTGCAAAGCCCGTCGGTGGCGAAATACTCGTCGTCGGGGCTGCGATAGATGGCAAAGGTGCGGCCGCCATGGTCGAAGCGCATCACGTCCTCTTCGTCGATGTCCTCGGCGTCACAGGCCTCGACCCAGTCGCTCATCTACGGCTCCCCCAATACTTGGCACCCTCGGCATGGGCTTGTCATTCGGCAGCCACCGCAGCGGTAGCGTTGTCGTTGTGGAAGTCCTCGCGATAGGGCCTCGCCGTCGGCGGCAGTTCGCGCTTGATGAAATAATCCTCATTGCGCAGCTGGCGCAGGAAAGCCGGTATCATCTCGCGGTAGCCGGCCAGGATGGACGATGTCGGCGTCGGCAGATCGTGCTTGATCAGTTCGTGCAGCCTGGGCAGCGCGTGATAGGGCACCATGGGAAACATGTGATGCTCGACATGGTAGTTCATGTTCCAGTAGATGAAGCGGCTTATCGGGTTCATGTGGACGGTGCGGCTGTTGAGCCGGTGATCGGTGACGTTTTCAGCCAGGCCGCCATGCTGCAGCAGGCCGACCATGACATGGTGCCAGGCACCGTAAAGCCTGGGCAGACCGACCAGCATCAGCGGCAGGAACGAGCCGGTATAGAGCGCCAGCGCAATGGTCGCGGCATAGATTGTCGTCCAGATGCGGGCAATGCGAATTGCCTTCGGCTGCTCCTGGTCGGGAATGAACGTTCTTTCGGCCGGACTGACGATACCGGCTGCATTGCGCAGCATGTCGCTCATCGCATGCCAGGCGTCGAGAATGCCGACGAAGTTGAGCACCACGCGCAGCAGATCGGGCGGACGCATCACCGAGATCTCCGGATCGCGGCCGACGATGATGGTATCGGTATGATGGCGCGTGTGGCTCCAGCGCCAGGTCACCGGGTTGCGCATGATCATGAAGCAGGCGACCTGATAGACCACGTCGTTCATCCACTGCGTCCTGAAAGCGGTGCCGTGGCCGCATTCGTGCCAGCGTGAATCGGTGGAGGAACCGTAGAGGACGCCGTAGACGAAGAAGAACGGCACGCACCACCAGCTGCCCCAGAACCAGGCGGCGCCGGCGCCGCTGAGGATCATGGCGCCGAGCCAGACGATGGTATCGCGGATCGCCGGGCCGTCGGAGCGCTGCATCAGCTCCTTCATCTGCTTGCGCGGCACGTCGGTGTGATACCACTCGGCCGCCGCCAGCCCGCTCTCGACGGCAAGCTTCGCGTCGCGGCCGATCAGGCTATAGTCGCGTCGGGACGCCGCTGCGGAGCTCGTATTCCCGGTTCGGAGTCCAATATCCACCATAGCGGAGGCCTCGATCATATTCGGTCAGCGTTCAAAATAACGCCGAGCCCTGATAGGCTCAATATCACAAAGATAGTTTCTATCATTTTCCATCAGAATGGTGTAAAAGGGCCAAACAGTGGAATGAGGCAGCGATGGCGAAACGGCCGACGATCACCGACCTGGCGCGCATTTCGGGGGTCAGCGTTGCCACCGTCGACCGGGTGCTGAACAACCGCTTGCCGGTGCGCGAGGAAACCGCGCGCCGCGTCTATGAGGCCGCGACCAGCATCGGCTATCACGCAGCCGGATTGATCAAGCAGCGGATGCGCCATGAATTGCCCGAATACCGGCTCGGGTTCCTGCTGTTGAGACGGGAGGACGTCTTCTACAGTGAATTTGCCCGCGAGCTTGAACTGGCGGTATCGCAGTCGCCGCGCTTTCGCGGCGTGGCCACCATCGACTTCGCCGCTTCGCTGGCGCCGGACGAGATCGTCGAGCGGATGCGCAAGCTGGCCGCCAAATCCAGGGCCGTCGCCCTGGTCGGGCCTGATCACCCGACGCTGACGGTCGCCGTCGAGGCTCTCAAAGCCAATGGCGTACCGGTGTTCTCCCTGCTTTCCGACTTTGCGTCCGGTATTCGCGAGGGCTATGTTGGCCTGGACAATCGCAAGGTCGGCCGCACCGCTGCCTGGATGATCTCGAAGGCCGCGAAGAGACCTGGCAAGGTTGCCCTCTTCGTCGGCAGCCATCGCTTCCATGGCCATGAGCTTCGCGAGATCGGTTTTCGCTCCTTCTTTCGCGAGCAGGCGCCGGAATTCACTCTCCTCGAGACGTTGGTCAATCTGGAAGCGAACCAGATCACGCATGATGCAATGATCGAGCTTCTGGCCCGCCACCCTGATCTCGCCGGTTGCTATGTCGCCGGTGGCGGCATGGAAGGCGCGATCTCGGCGCTGAGGGAGGCAAAGCCGGCTGAGATGCCGGCGGTCGTCTGCAACGAGATCACGCCCGACTCCCGCGCGGCGCTGGCAGATAATTTCCTGACCATGGTGATCTCGACGCCACTGGCGGCGCTTTGCCGCGAGCTTGTCGGGCTGATGGCGCATGCCATCGAGACCGGCGCTGCGAATGCGCCGGGCCAGACCTTTCTGCCCTTCGACATTTATCTGCCGGAAAACATCTGACGTCGCGGTCATCGGCGGCAGACATGATGTAATCTATCAGAACGCTTTCAGGCCTGGCTTGCGTTAGCGTCCGTCTAAAAGCGCTCGAAATGCCGAAAATCCATTCCTCATGGCGAAATCTCGCTTGACGCCCAAGCGAAATGGAATAAATATTTCACCAACTGAGAATTTTGGTTCTTTCGTTCCGGAAGATCTGTTTTAGGCAAATGCCTCCGGAACTAAAAATGGCAATCGGGAGAGAATTCCCTGCGAGATCGGGGATTCCGGGTAGATCGGTGCAGCCGGACACCAATGTGGAGGAGAAATAAAATGAAAAAACTGCTTTTGGGCGTCGCGTTCGCGGCGCTGATGAGTTCGTCCGCCTTTGCTGCCAAGATCGGCGTGTCGATGGCGTTGTTCGACGACAATTTTCTCACAGTGCTGCGCAACGGCATGATTGAACAGGCCAAGGGCATGGACGGCGTCGAGCTGCAGGTGGAGGATGCGCAGAACGACGTCGCCAAGCAACTCGACCAGATCAAGAACTTCGCCGCCTCAGGCGTCGACGCCATCATCGTCAACCCGGTCGACACCTCGGCGACTCAGGCGATGTCGGACGCAGCCGCCGCTGCCAAGATTCCACTGGTCTATGTCAATCGCGAGCCGGTCAACGTCGACACGCTGCCCGAAAACCAGGCCTTCGTCGCCTCGAACGAAGCCGATTCCGGCACGCTCGAGACCAAGGAGGTCTGCCGCCTGTTCAAGGAGGCCGGCAAGACTGAAGCCAACGTCTATGTGATCATGGGCGAGCTGTCGAACCAGGCAGCGGTGCAGCGCACCAAGGACATTGACGACGTGATCGCCACGCCGGAGTGCAGCTTCATCAAGATCATCGACAAGCAGACGTCGAACTGGAAGCGCGAAGAAGCGCAGAACCTGATGACCAACTGGCTGTCGACCGGCAAGCCGTTCGACGGCGTCATCGCCAATAATGACGAAAGCGCCATCGGCGCCATCCAGGCGATGAAGGCCGCCAACATCGACATGAAGTCGGTTGTCGTCGGCGGGGTCGACGCTACCCAGGATGCGCTTGCCGCGATGCAGGCGGGCGACCTCGATGCGACGGTGTTCCAGGACGCGGCCGGCCAGGGTGCCGGCGCGCTTGACGCAGCGCTCAAGCTGGCGAAGGGCGAGAAGGTCGAGCACAAGGTCTACATCCCGTTCCAGCTGGTCACGCCGGCAAATATCGACAAGTTCCTGAAGAAGAACTGAGGCGGACCTGTCCGATACGGAGCGGCGCGCCAAGGTAAGACAGCGCCGCTCCGCTTTTTCCCTCTCGGCCTGAACAGCGCCGAGTGGAGACCGTGGCTGACGGAGGAAGCACGATTGGCACAGACATCTCACGGCGTCGGCGGGCTCAGCTATGATGCGAAGCGGCGCGCATGGCCGGCCGAATTCAACGTCTTCCTGGCGCTCGTCATCCTGGTCGGCGCTTTCGAGCTGATCGGCCGGGTTTTCCTGGGCGACAGCTTCCTGTTCAACACCCGCGACAATATCGATGCGATCTTCAACGAAGCGCGCCTGCAGATCATCATCCTGCAGGTGTCGATTGTCGGCATCATTGCCATCGGCGTGACGCAGGTGATCATTACCGGCGGCATCGACCTGTCCTCAGGTTCGATCGTCGGCGCCACGGCGATGATAGCCATGAGCTTCGCCCAGGTGGCGACCGTCAATGGCAACCCGAACCCGAAGGCGATGTTCATCGCGCAGGGCTGGACCGACCTGCCGGTGATCGTGCCCGTGCTGGTCGCGATCGGCTGCGGCCTGCTGGCCGGCCTGGTCAACGGCGCTTTGATCGCCTACACGCGCATCCCGCCGTTCATCGCCACGCTCGGCATGATGGTCACCGCGCGCGGCATCGCCAAATGGTGGTCAAAGGGGCAGCCGATCTCGTTTCCGACCGAGAGTTTCGCCGCCATTGGCAAGGGGCTGATGCCGGTCATCATTTTCATATCGCTCGCAGTGCTGTTCCAGCTGATCCTGAGTTACACCAAATATGGCAAGCACTGCTATGCAATCGGCTCCAATGAGGACGCCGCGCGCATGTCCGGCATCAACATCGCCAACCACAAGATCCTCGTCTACGTCATTGCCGGCGTCCTCGCCGCGCTCGCCGCCGTGGTGCTGAGCTCCAAGAATCTCACCGCCCAGGCCGGCATGGGTGTAATGTACGAGCTCGACGCGATCGCCATGGCGGTTATCGGCGGCGTCTCGCTGTCGGGCGGCCGCGGTTCGATTATCGGGACAGTGATCGGCTCGCTGATCTTCGGCGTCATCATCTCCGGCTTCACCTTTCTGCGCCTCGACGCATATTATCAGGAGATGGTCAAAGGCGTGATCATCGTCGGCGCAGTCGTTCTCGACCAGTGGCGCCAACGCCTGCGGGCAATGAGGGCTTGATCATGTCGGACATCGTCCTGAAGACCGAAAACCTGACCAAGTATTATGGCGGCGTCCATGCGCTGGAGGGTGCCAACTTCGAGCTGCGCAAGGGCGAGCATGTCGCTATCATGGGCGACAACGGCGCGGGCAAATCGACCTTCGTACGCCAGATCACCGGTGTCGAGCAGCGCACCAACGGCAAGATGTGGTTCGATGGCAAGGAAGTGAATTTTGCCGGCCCAATCGAAGCCCGCGAGGCGGGCATCGAGACGGTGTTCCAGAACCTGGCGCTCGCCGACGACCTCGACGTGCCGTCGAACCTGTTCCTCGGCCGCGAGCGGGTGCTTTTCAATCTCGGGCCCTTCTCGATCCTCGATCGCAAGTTCATGCGCAAGGCGACCGAGGCAGCCTTGGTGCGCACGGCGGTCAAGATCCCCAATCTTTCCAATACTATCCGCCACATGTCGGGCGGCCAGCGCCAGTGCGTGGCAATTGCCAGAACCGCGACCTTTGCGTCCAAGCTCATCATCATGGATGAGCCGACGGCGGCACTCGGCGTGCAGGAGACGATGCAGGTCGAAAACATCATCCGCACGCTGAAGGAGAATGGCGAACCGCTGATCCTGATCTCTCACAACATGCGCCAGGTGTTCGATCTGGTCGATCGGATCGTCGTTTTCCGGCGCGGCCGCATCGTCGCTAATTTGCGCAAGCAGGACACCGACGGCAACGATATCGTCTCCTACATTACCGGCGCCAAGACCGGGCAGGCGGAACTTGCGGCGTAACGGCCAACGCCGAGCCACAGGCGCTGACACGCCCTCCCTTCCGAATCATTCTCAAAGGAAAACTCTTCATGCCTCTTCGCTTTGCTCTTCTCGGTGCCGGCCGTATCGGCAAGGTCCATGCTCGCGCCGTCGGTTCCAATCCTGAGGCCAGGCTGGTCGCAGTTGCCGACGCCTTCGAGAAGGCGGCGACCGATCTGGCCTCTGCCTATGGCGCCGAAGTGCGCAGCATCGATGCCATCGAGAAGGCCGGCGATATCGATGCGGTCGTCATCTGCACGCCGACCGATACCCATGCCGATCTGATCGAACGCTTCGCCAAAGCGGGTAAAGCGATTTTCTGCGAAAAGCCGATCGACCTCGACGCCGCCAGGGTGGAACGTTGCCTGGCCGTCGTCGATAAGGCCGGCGCCACCCTGATGGTCGGCTTCAACCGCCGCTTCGATCCGCATTTTGCCGCCGTGCGCAAGGCGATCGACGACGGCGCCATCGGCACTGTCGAAATGGTGACAATCACCTCGCGCGATCCCGGCCCGCCGCCGCTCGACTATATCGGCCGCTCGGGCGGCATCTTCCGCGACATGACCATTCATGATTTCGACATGGCGCGCTTCCTGCTCGGCGAGGAGCCGGTGGCGGTCAGCGCGCATGCTTCGGTGCTGGTCGACAAGAAGATCGGCGAGGCCGGCGACTTCGACAGCGTCAGCGTCATCCTCGAAACCGCCTCCGGCAAGCAATGCGTTATCTCCAACTCACGCCGCGCCACCTACGGCTACGACCAGCGCATCGAGGTGCATGGCTCGAAAGGCATGATTGCGACCGAGAACCAGCGGCCGGTGTCGATCGAACTGGCCAATGAGAAAGGCTATACGCGGCCGCCGCTGCACGATTTCTTCATGACCCGTTACCTCGACGCTTATGCCAACGAGATCGCTGCCTTCATCGCGGCAGCGACGTCAGGCAAGAAGGCGGCGCCGAGCGGCAAGGACGGGCTGGTGGCGCTCAGGCTGGCGGATGCGGCGCTGAAATCGGCCAAGGAAGGCAAGACCGTCCGCCTCGACAAAACAATCTGACTATCAAGCACAGGAGCAAGGCGATGAACGGTTCAGCCGGTCGCAATTCCGAAACACGCGCCATCGTCACCGGCGGCGCACAAGGCATCGGCTTTGCCGTCGCCGAAGCGCTGGCCGATGAGGGCTGCCGGGCGCTGGCGCTGATCGGCCGCTCGCAGGAGAAGGGCGACAAGGCTGTCGCCATCCTCAAGGGGGCAGGCGTCGATGCCATCTTCATCAGCGCCGACGTCTCAAAAGTGGCCGACTGCAAGCGTGCGGTCGAAACGGCGATTGGCCATTTTGGTACCGTCAACGCGCTGGTCAACGCCGCTGCCACCTCGGCTCGCGGCTCGCTGGTCGAGACCTCCGAGGATCTGTTCGACCAGATATTCCAGACCAATGTGCGCGGCCCGTTTTTCCTGATGCAGGGCGTGGTGGCGCATTTGCTGGCGCGCCAGGTACCGGGCTCGATCGTCAACGTGCTGTCGATGTCGGCGCATTGCGGCCAGTCGTTCCTGGCGCCCTATTCGTCGAGCAAGGGAGCGCTGGCGACACTCACCAAGAATGTCGCCAATGCCTATCGCGGCAATCGCATCCGCTGCAATGCGGTGCTGCCCGGCTGGATGGACACCGAGGGCGAGGCGATCGTGCAGAAGAAATGGCACGACGCGCCGGAGGACTGGTTGGAGAAGGCCGAAGCCGCGCAGCCGATGGGCCAATTGGTGAAACCGGCGCAGCTTGCCCGGTTGATCAGCTATATGATCAGCCCGCAGTCCGGCGTCATGACCGGGTCGCTGGTCGACTACGATCAGAGCATCGCCGGGGCGTCACCGGAATAACGCCGGCAAGTCTAGCGGAACGCCGCCCATCACTTCGTCATCCACGGGCAGAGCAAGGAGCGCAGCGACGCGGCGCAGACCCGAGGATCCATGCCGTGACATCTAGGCGTCGCTACAATGCAGAATTTAGTTCCGCAGCACTCCTTGGCCAAGGCAACGGCATGGATCCCAGGGTCTCCGCGACGGAGCTCCGCTCCTGCTTCGCCCTGGGATGACGAAGTTCGGGGGGCTTCAGCCAATCGCGAATGGGCTGGAGTAAACCTCCTCCTCACCAGGCACGTGACAAGCGCATCCGCATCGACTATATCAGCCCTCATGATCAACCTGACCGCCACATATTGGTACTTTATGAGCTCGCTGGCGGCGGGAGGATTGCGCTCGATCTGAAGATTGCAGCAATAACATCCGAACAGCCGCCAGACCTGGCGGCTTTTTTGTTTCAGCCGGCAGGTCTCCCAATCAGGAGCAGAAGCCGTGTTGACGACCACAGACGATCTTCGGGTCAAGGAAATCAGAGAACTGAGCACACCCGACGAGGTGATGCGGGAAATACCGCGCACGCTGACGGCGACGCGCACCGTTGCCGCATCACGCAATGCCATCCATGCCGTGCTGACCGGCGCCGACGATCGGCTGGTGGTCGTCGTCGGCCCCTGTTCGATCCACGACCCGGCCGCCGCCGTAGACTATGCCAGCCGTTTGGCATCGCTGCGTGAAAGCCTGTCGGACCGGCTGGAGATCGTGATGCGGGTTTATTTCGAGAAACCGCGCACGACGGTCGGCTGGAAGGGCCTGATCAACGATCCCGACCTCGACGGCAGCTTCAACATCGACAAGGGTCTGCGGATGGCCCGCAACGTGCTCTCGGCGGTCAACAATCTCGGCCTTCCCTCAGCGACCGAATTCCTCGACATGGCCACCCCGCAATATATTGCCGACCTCGTCGCCTGGGGCGCGATCGGCGCACGCACGACAGAGAGCCAGATCCATCGCGAGCTGGCGTCAGGCCTGTCCTGCCCGGTCGGCTTCAAGAACGGCACCGACGGCAATCTGCGGATTGCCGCCGAAGCCGTGAAGTCCGCCGCCCAGCCGCATCATTTCATGGCGGTGACAAAGGGCGGGCGCAGCGCCATCGCGACGACCACCGGCAACGAGGACTGCCACGTCATCCTGCGCGGCGGTATTGTGCCGAATTATGACGCGGCAAGCATTGCTGCTGCCTGCGCTGAGCTCGGCCGGATCGGCGTGGCGCCGCGGCTGATGATCGATGTCAGCCACGCCAACAGCAGCAAGAAGCCGGAAAACCAGCCGCTGGTGGCGGCTGACATGGCGGGCCAGATCGCGGCGGGCGACGAGCGCATCGTCGGCATCATGATCGAGAGCAACCTCGTCGCCGGCCGGCAGGACGTCGTGCCCGGCAAGCCGCTCGTCTATGGCCAGAGCATCACCGATGGCTGCATCGACTGGGCAACCACCGAGACGGTGCTTTACGGCCTTGCCGACGCCGTCGAGCGGCGCCGGTCGGCGAGACGTGCCATGATCGCCGATCGCCCGGGAGCCGCGTGAGCACTTCTCCTTCTCCCCTTGTGGGAGAAGGTGGATCGGCGCGCAGCGCCGAGCCGGATGAGGGGTGCTGGAAGAAACTCGGCGTAAAATATTGAGGGATTTTAAGCGGTTATTTCTTCGCTGTAGCGATCCGTCCAACACCCCTCATCCGACCGAGCTTCGCTCGGCCACCTTCTCCCACAAGGGGAGAAGGGGAGACCAGCGCGGACTTACTACCGCACCTCCATCCAGCGCTGTTCCGCGAACGAGCGCGCCATCGCGTGTACCGTGCGCTCGATCTCCAGGCCTTCGTCGAAATCGATGATCCGCGCCGGCTTGCCGGCAAGCCGCGTCAACAGCTCCCGGCATTCGATGATCTTGAGATCATTAAAGCCAAGGCCGTGACCGGGCGCCGGCAGGAAGGCGTCATAAGGCTTATGATGCGGCGCCACCAGGATGGTGCGGTAGCCTTGCTCGGTCGGCCGGTCGGCCGTCAGATAGAGTTGGAACTCATTCATCCGCTCCTGGTCGTACAGGATCGAGCCCTTCGAGCCAAAAATCTGGATGGCGATCCGGCCTTTGCGGCCCCAAGCCGAACGGTTGACCAGCAGCGTGCCGGCGATGCCGTTTTCGAGATGCATCAGGATGCTGGCGATGTCGTAGGTCTCGACCGCGCGGCGCCCGCCCGAGGCGACGCGGCGGTCGGCATAGGGTTTGGCCATGTCGCACATGACGCGGGCAACGCGGCCGAACAGTACGGCGATGAGCGACAGCGGGTGCACGGCGAAATCGTCGAGCGCGCCGTAGCCGGACGCCGCCTCGTGCTTCCAGAAGAACAGCGCCTCCGGATCGGCCATGAAGTCCTCGTCCATCTCGATACGCAGATGGTTGACCTCGCCGATGATCTTCTCGTCGAGCAGCGCGCCGATATGGCGGATCGCTGGGTTCTGAATATAGTTATAGCCGAGCGCGGCGACCTTGCCGGACTTTTGGGCCGCCGCGGCCATTGCTTTCGCCTCGGCGAAGCTCGGCGCCATCGGTTTTTCACACCACAGATGCTTGCCGGCTTCGAGGATGGCGATGGCCATTTCCGGGTGGAACTGGTTCGGCGTGGTCAGCGAAACGACATCGACTTCCGGGTCGTCGACGACGGCGCGCCAGTCACCGGACGCCTTGGCGAAGCCGAATTCGCTGGCACGGCGTTTGGCAAGATCCTCGTTGACCTCGCCCAGATGGACCAGCCTTGGCTTGGCCACATCGGGAAAGACGGTGCCGACCGCGTTCCAGGCAATGGCGTGGCACTTGCCCATGAAACCCGTGCCGATAAGACCTGCCCCGACCATCCGCTTGCCTCCCTGTGTGCAAAATTGTGTGGATGAATTAGTCCATTTTGTCTGCAGATGGAACGCTTGTCTCATTTTTTATGGTGTTCTTGCACAGGCCCGCTATGATGGGGCACAGAGGGAACCAGACGATGAGCCTGGGCGGAGCGACGATGGACGAACGGGTGCCGCGCGATTTCGAGACGCTGCGGGCGACGATCCTGGAGCGGCGCCACAGCCTGCCGAAACGTATCGCCCAGATCGCCGCCTATGCGCTCGACAACCCAGACGATATCGCCTTCGGCACCGCTGCCAGCATCGCCGCTTCCGCCGGTGTCCAGCCTTCGACCCTGATCCGCTTTGCCCAGCAGCTTGGTTTTGATGGTTTCACCAGCCTGCAGTTGGTATTTCGCGAGCGCCTGCGCGAGCGCAACTCATCCTATGATGAAAGGCTGGCGGCATTGCGCGCCAAGGCCGAGGAAGGCGCCGGCCACCGCGCGATTTTCGACGGTTTTGTTGCCGCAGCCAGTACCTCGCTCAACGACATTTCGCGCACGCTGAATGAAGACCATTTCGAAGATGCGATCACCGTGTTGGCCAAGGCCGAAACCATTTACGTGCTGGCCAAGCGGCGCTCCTACCCGGTCGCCTCCTATATCGCCTATGCATTGGGCAAGCTCAAGATCCGCAACCAGCTGATCGAATCGGCCGCCGGCCTCAATGCAGAGATGATCGGCTTTGCCTCTCCAAGGGACGCCGTGATCGCCATCAGCTTTTCGCCCTATGCCCCGGCCACCATCGAGGAGGCGCGCGTCATTTCGGAGCAAGGGGTGCCGATCGTGGCGATTACCGACAGCTCCTTTTCGCCACTCGCCCAATTCGCCAGGGTCTGGTTCGAGGTCGCCGAGGCCGATTTCGCCGGCTTCCGCTCGCTGTCGGCGACGATGGCTTTGGCTATGGCGCTGACCGTCGCGGTCGGCGAGAAGCCGCGCGATACTGGCAAGAAGCGCAAGCCTTAGATCACCTCTATTGCGGTTTCGCCTTCTGCCGAAAGCCGCGCTGCGTCGCGGGCAGGCGGCGACCCGAACTGGCGGGCATACTCCCGGCTGAACTGGGAAGCACTCTCATAGCCGACGGCGAAGGCGACACGTGCGACGTTGCCCGGCTGGGCAATCAGCAGATGGCGGGCTTCCAGCAAGCGGATTTGCTTTTGATACTGGATTGGGCTCATGGCCGTCGCCGCCTTGAAGTGACGATAAAACGCAGCGCTGCTCATACGGGCAATCTCGGCCAGATCGCCGACCCGGACCGGCTGATGGGGATGCGAACGGATCCAGGCGATCGCCCGGCCAATCCGGGACAGATGGCCATCGGCGCGCGCAAGTTCACGAAGCTTTCCGCCTTGGGGGCCTTGCAGGAGCCGAAACAGCATCTCTCGCTCGATCATGGTCGCGAGCACGGGAATCTCCGCTGGCCGGTCAAGCAGCCGCATCATTCGACGCAACGCGTCGAGCAGATCGTCATCAGCGGGAGAGGTGGAGAAACTGTCGCCACTGAGGGCCGGCGCGTGCTCGACGAGGAGCGCGGCGACGGCCTGCAGGTCAAGGGTCAAGCCAATGGCCAGGTAAGGACGCGCCGCGCTCGCTTCGATTATCTGGCTGATGGTGGGCGTCTCGACAGTATAGATGAAATAGCTGGCCGGATTGTAACGAAGAGCCCGGTCGCCGATCAGAACCGTCTTCGCGCCCTGCAGTACGAATAAGATCCCCGCCCCCCACACCCCTGGCATTGTCGCCGTGGCGACTTCGCTGCGGCCTATCGAAACGCGGGGAACCGCCGTTCTTGTTCGTCGCCCGCGCGCATGGCGGCTGGCGATCTCGATCAACTCCTGCAGCGCTTCGCTCATTGCGCCAGCATCGCGCATTCGCACCGGCGGCGCAACAGCGTGAGAGGATTAGGCAAGAGCGGAGAATTTCCGGCGCGCAACGCCCGCTGCCTCGCACCATTTGTGGGTCTTCCACAAGAAAAATGGAGACACCGATTATGAGAACATCGAAAAGCGCGCTGGTGACCGGCGCCAACAAGGGTATAGGCCGTGAAATCGCCCGGCGACTGGCGACCATGGGCTTCAAGGTCTGGCTCGGCGCCAGGAGCGCCGAACGCGGCATGGCGGCGGCGCAGGCATTGCGCGCCGAAGGCCTCGACGTGGAGTGGCTTGAGCTGGACGTCACGCGGGATGACAGTGTGAAGGCGGCAGCCGAGGCATTCAGGCAGGCCAGCCCCTGCCTCGACGTGCTGGTGAACAACGCCGGCGTCGCCATCAATTACGACCTGCCGCCGAGCCAGCAGCGGATCGCCGACATCCAGGCCACCTACGACGTCAATGTCTTCGGCCCGATCCGCGTGACCCAGGCATTCCTGCCGCTGCTGCTAGCAGCACCTGCTGCCCGGATCGTGATGGTGAGCAGCTCCACCGGGTCCATCGGCCGGGCGCTCGATCCCGCCACTACGAACCACGCCGTTAACATGATGGGCTACGGCAGCTCCAAGACAGCCTTGAATGCCATCACGGTGGCGTTCGCCAGGGAGCTCGCGCCCCAAGGCATCAAGGTCAACGCCGCGGCGCCCGGCTACACTGCCACCGATCTCAACGGGTATAAAGGTCACCGCACGGTGCAGCAGGCGGCCGAGATCGTCATTCACCTGGCGACCCTGGACGCCGATGGCCCGACCGCCGGGTACTTCAACGATGATGGCCCGCTTCCTTGGTAAATCAGCTGGTTTCAGTGGTAGACACTTGACGTTCGTCTGACTTCAAAGTTTCTGAACGCGCGAGCCTTGCACAGCACTTTTCAGCCTTGGGAATGCTCGTTCCATATTGACTATGGATTGGAATTATTATTTCATATTGCCGGCGCCACGCTGCCGCTCGCGCGTGTTACCCAATACAACAAGCCGATGGGAGGTTCGAATGGGCGAAGCCGTGGAAGCGAGACATGCGCCGCTCGACATCATCACCATCGGCCGCGCTTCCGTCGATCTCTATGGTCAGCAGATCGGCTCGCGCCTCGAGGACATTACTTCCTTTGCCAAGTCGGTCGGCGGCTGTCCGGCCAATATCGCGGTCGGTACTGCCAGGCTCGGCCTGCGCTCGGCGCTGCTCACCCGCGTCGGCAATGAGCAGATGGGCCGCTTCATCCGCGAGCAGCTGACCCGCGAGGGCGTTTCGGTCCAAGGCCTCAAGACCGATCCGGAGCGGCTGACCGCCCTGGTGCTGCTGTCGGTCGAGGATGAAGGCGTCTCGCCGATGATCTTCTATCGCAGCGATTGCGCTGACATGGCGCTTTCGAAAGACGATATCGATGAGGCGTTTATCGCTTCGGCACGCGCGGTCGTCGTCACCGGCACGCATTTTTCACGGCCCAACAGCGACGCCGCCCAGCGCAAGGCGATCCGTGTCATGAAAGCCAAGGGCGGCAAGGTGGTGTTCGACATCGACTACCGCCCCAACCTCTGGGGTCTCGCCGGCCACGCCGAAGGCTTCGAGCGCTATGTGAAATCCGACCGCGTCTCGGCGCAGTTGAAGACGGTGCTGCCCGATTGCGATCTCATCGTCGGCACCGAAGAGGAAATCATGATCGCCTCGGGCGCAGACGATTGCCTGAGCGCGCTGAAAACCATCCGCTCGCTGTCGGCGGCAACCATCGTGCTGAAACGCGGCGCCATGGGCTGCATCGTCTATGACGGGCCGATCAGCGACGACCTCGAGGACGGTATCGTCGGCAAGGGATTTCCAATCGAGGTCTACAATGTGCTCGGCGCCGGCGACGCCTTCATGTCGGGCTTCCTGCGCGGCTGGCTCGGCGAGGAAGGCCTGGCGACGGCGGCGACCTGGGCCAATGCCTGCGGCGCCTTTGCCGTATCGCGGCTGCTCTGCGCACCGGAATACCCGACTTTCGAGGAATTGCAGTTCTTCCTGAAAAACGGCAGCAAGCATCTGGCGCTGCGCAAGGACGAGGCGATCAATCACATCCATTGGGCGACCACGCGCCGGCGCGACATCCCCTCGCTGATGGCGTTCGCCTGCGACCACCGCGTCCAGCTGGAGGATGTCGCGGCAAAAGCCGGCGCCGATCCGTCGCGAATCCCAGCTTTCAAGGTGTTGACGGTCAAGGCTGCGGCCAAGGTCGCGGCTGGCCGCGCCGGCTACGGCATGCTGCTCGACGAAAAATACGGACGCGAGGCGATGTTCGAATTCGCCCACCATTCCTTCGCCTGGCTCGGCCGGCCGGTCGAGTTGCCGGGTTCGCGGCCGCTTCGCTTCGAGTTCTCGCAAGACATAGGTTCGCAACTGACCGAATGGCCGGTCGACCACTGCATCAAGTGCCTGTGCTTCTATCATCCCGACGATCCCGCCGCGCTGAAGAGCGAACAGCAGCAGAAACTGCGCGCTTTGTTCGAGGCCGCGCGGAAAGTGGGCAGAGAACTTCTGGTCGAGATCATCGCCGGCAAGCACGGCAGGCTCGACGACATGACCATCCCGCGCGCGCTCGAGGAACTCTACGCACTCGGCATCAAGCCCGATTGGTGGAAGCTCGAACCGCAGGCATCGGCCGGCGCATGGGCAAAGATCGAGGCGGTGATCCTGAAGAACGATCCGTGGTGCCGCGGGATTGTGCTGCTTGGCCTCGAAGCGCCGCAGGACGAATTGGAAGCGGCCTTTGCTGCCACCGCCAAGGCGTCTATCGTCAAGGGCTTTGCCGTCGGCCGCACCATCTTCATCAACGCGGCCGAACAATGGCTTGCCGGCAAGATGTCAGACGATGAAGCGGTTGCCGACATGGCATCTCGCTTCGAGAGACTGACCAAGGCATGGCTTGCGGCGCGCGGCCGCAAAGCAGCATAAGAAGGCGCGGCATAAGGACTGCGGAGGAATCGACATGACCAAGACAATCCGCCTGACGATGGCGCAGGCGCTGACCCGCTTTCTTGCTCGACAGATGACCGAGATGGACGGGAAGAAAATGCCGATCTTCGGCGGCGTCTGGGCGATCTTCGGCCACGGCAATGTCGCCGGCGTCGGCGAGGCGCTCTACCAGGTTCGCGACGAACTGCCGACCTTCCGTGCCCATAACGAGCAGGCAATGGCGCATGCGGCGATCGCCTACGCCAAGGCCAATTTCCGCCGTCGCTTCATGGCCGCGACCAGTTCGATCGGCCCCGGCGCGCTCAACATGGTGACCGCTGCGGCACTTGCGCATGTAAACAGGTTGCCTGTCCTGTTTCTGCCCGGCGACGTCTTCGCCAATCGCATTCCCGATCCCGTCCTGCAGCAGGCCGAGGATTTTTCCGACGGCACGGCGACGGTCAATGACTGCCTCCGCCCGGTGTCGCGCTATTTCGACCGCATCACGCGGCCGGAGCAGATCATGCCGGCGCTCAACCGCGCCATGCAGGTGCTGACCGATCCCGCCGAATGCGGCCCGGTGACGCTGGCGCTGTGCCAGGACGTGCAGGCCGAGGCCTATGACTACCCCGAGAGTTTCTTTGCCGAGCGACTCTGGACGCCGCGACGGCAGCGCCCGGACCGCAACGAACTGGCGGCCGCAGTCGCGGTACTCAAAGCGGCGAAAAAGCCGCTGGTGATCGCGGGCGGCGGCGTACTCTATTCGCAGGCGTCCGAGGAGTTGGCAAAACTGGTGCAAGGCGCCGGCATTCCAGTTTGTGAGACGCAAGGCGGCAAATCCTCGCTCCCGGACGATCATCCGTTGAACATGGGCGCGGTCGGCGTTACCGGCACTTCGGCGGCCAACAGACTGGCCGAAGAGGCCGACGTCGTGCTTGCCGTCGGCACCAGACTGCAGGATTTCACCACCGGCTCCTGGGCATTGTTCAAGCATACCGGCAGGACCATCATCGGGCTCAACGTGCAGCCTTTTGACGCCGGAAAGCACCAGGCGCTGCCGCTGGTCGCCGATGCGGTGGAAGGGCTCGCCGAACTCGCTGCGGCGCTGAAAGGCTGGAAAGCCCCTTCAGGCTGGACCGTCAATGCGATCACGGGCAAGAAGAACTGGCAAGCGGATGCCGACAAGGTGACGGCGTCGACCAATGCCGCCTATCCGTCCGACGCGCAAGTGATCGGCGCAGTACAGCGCGCCATGGGCTCCGGCGTGGTACTGCTTCATGCCGCCGGCGGCTTGCCCGGCGAATTGCACAAGCTATGGCAGGCGGGCGCGCCCGGCTCCTATCACGCAGAATACGGCTTCTCGACAATGGGCTATGAAATCGCCGGCGGGCTTGGCGTCAAGATGGCCAAGCCGGACGAAGAGGTCGTCGTGATGATCGGCGACGGCTCCTACCTGATGCTCAATTCCGAGATCGCGACCTCGATGATGCTCGGTCTCAAGCTGACCATCGTGCTGCTCGACAACCGCGGCTATGGCTGCATCAACCGGTTGCAGATGGCGACCGGCGGCGCCAACTTCAACAATCTGCTGAAGGACGCCCGTCACGAAACCTTGCCCGAGATCGACTTCGCCGCGCATGCTGCGAGCATGGGTGCGATTGCCGAAAAAGTGCCATCGATCGCCGGGCTGGAAACGGCGCTGGCGCAAGCGAAGAAGAACACGCGAACGACGGTGCTGGTCATCGACACCGACCCGCTGGTTTCAACCGAAGCCGGCGGAAGCTGGTGGGATGTCGCCGTGCCGGAAGTCTCGGCACGGCCGCAAGTGAACGCGGCGCGCAAGAAATATGAGGAAGCGCTGAGCGGGCGGGCTCTTTAAGCCCTCCGCGAACGCGCTCGAATGTCTGAAACCGGAGTGACGACTTGAAAGCCAAACTGGGCATGTCCCCCATTGCATGGTGGAACGACGATCTTGCCGAACTCAGCGATGATGTGTCGCTGGAGGAATGCTTGGCGCAGTCGCGTTCGGCGGGCTTCACCGGCATGGAAATGGGCCGCCGCTTTCCCAACGATCCGCAAATCATGCTGCCGATCCTGAAAGAGGCCGACGTGACGCTTTGCGGCGGCTGGTTCTCGGGGACGCTGATCGACGAAGACATGGCGAAGAACAAGGATCGTATCCAGCCGATGATCGACCTGTTCAAGGCGGTGAACGCGCCATGTATCGTCTATGGTGAAGTCGGCCGCTCCATCCAGGGCGACCGCTCGAAGCCGCTCGCCAGCAAGCCCAGGCTTTCGGACGAGGAAATGAAAGCCTACGCCCGGCGGCTCACGCAGTTCGGCGAATGGTGTGCAGAGCAAGGCATGCCGCTCTCCTACCATCATCATATGGCGGCAGTAGTTGAGACCGAGCCAGAGCTAGATGCCTTCATGCGCTATTCGGGAGAAGGCATTCCATTGCTGCTCGACGCGGGTCACCTGGCCTTTGCCGGCGGCGATGTGCTGCGCGCTATTGATAACCACCACCCGCGCATCAACCATGTGCATGTGAAAGATGTGCGCATGGAGGTGATCGCGGGACTGGATCGCGAGAAGCAATCGTTCCTCGACGCGGTGGCACTTGGCGCCTTCACCGTGCCGGGAGATGGCTCGCTGGATTTTGGCGCCATCGTCCAGAGGCTCGCCGACCATGGCTATGAAGGCTGGTTCGTGGTCGAGGCCGAGCAGGATCCGAAGAAGAACCCGCCGCTCAAGATGGCGCAGGTCGGCTACAAGGAATTGATGCGGGCTATGACGGCGGCCGGCTATACGGTGGAGACACAGGGCTTTCCCAATGCTTGAGAGTTCGCGAGGAAAGGTGTTGATCCGATGAAAGACTCCGAGCACCCGTTTTTCCGACCGCTGTGGCGGCGCGTCGCCGTTGTCGCGGTCTGCCTGGTCTGGTCGGTGATCGAATTCGCCACCGGCACGCCGTTCTGGGGCGTGATGGCGCTCGGCTTCGCCGGCTATGCCGTCTGGCAGTTTTTCTACCTCTACAAGCCGGCTGACGAGGACGAGCCATCGGCAGACGCCAAACCGAAGGAATGACCATGTCTAAGCTGCTCGTCAAAGCCAATAATGGCCACGGCCGCGTCGCTCATGTGACGCCGCAAAACGCCGGCTGGACCTATGTCGGCTTCGATCTGCATCGGCTCAGGCCCGGCGAGAGCGCTTCCGGGCAAACCGCGGATCGTGAGGTCTGCCTGGTGTTCGTCACCGGCAAGGGCAAGGCCAAAGCCGGCGGCAAGGATCTCGGCCTGCTGGGCGAACGCATGTCGCCGTTCGAAGGCAAGCCTTGGTCGGTCTATGTGCCGCAGGGGTCGGAGTGGTCGGTGAGCGCCGATACCGATCTCGAACTTGCCGTCTGTTCGGCGCCAGGACTGGGCGGCGGTCTGCCGGTCCGTGTCATCGCGCCCGACGATCTCGGCCAGGAGGTTCGCGGCAAAGGCACCAACACGCGCTACGTCACCAACATCCTGCCGGAAGGCAAGCCGGCCGATTCCTTGCTGGTGGTTGAGGTCATCACACCCGGCGGCCACACATCGAGCTATCCGCCGCACAAGCACGACCAGGACAATCTGCCGGCTGAATCCTATCTCGAGGAGACCTATTACCACCGTCTCAACCCGCCACAGGGCTTTGCTTTCCAGCGCGTCTACACCGATGCCGACGAGAACGGTGCTCGTTCGCTCGACGAGGCGATGGCGATCGAGGACGGCGACGTCGTGCTGGTCCCCAAGGGTTATCACCCCTGCGCAGCCTGCCACGGCTATGATCTCTATTATCTCAACGTCATGGCCGGACCGAAGCGGACGTGGAAATTCCACAACGCGCCCGAGCACGAATGGCTGATGAAGGCCTAACCACTTCCCCTTCGCCCCAACCGCTGGTCCAAGCGAAAAATCGTCGGCTAACGACCCGGCTGTGTGGTTTTGTTACCGAAAACGCCGCAAAGCTTCGTCAATTCGTCATGGAAATCACCTATGGCAGCGGGGCTGACGAGGACTTTCGATGCGCTACGCGATCTATTTCACCCCCCGACAAGACGAACCGCTGGCACGGATCGCCGCCAACTGGCTCGGCCGCGACCCATTCGGTGCCGCCACAAAGCCGGTCGAGGCTGCGGGCGAGTTGTCCGCGGCAGAAGTTGCCTTCCATACCGCCTCGGCGCGCCGCTATGGCTTTCATGCGACACTGAAGGCGCCCTTCAGACTGGCCTCCAACGAGACGGAAACGTCGCTTCGTGCAGCACTCGACGATTTTGCCGAGGCGACGCCGGTGGTTACGATCCCGCGCCTCGTCGTCGCCCAGATCGACGGCTTCTTCGCGCTGTTGCCGGAAGCACCGCTGCCGGCGCTCAACCGCTTCGCCGACGACGTGGTGCGTGACTTCGACCGCTTCCGCGCGCCGTTGACGGAAGCCGAGATCGAACGGCGCAGCCCCGATTCGCTGAAGCCCGACGAGTTCCGCAATCTCTGCCAGTGGGGCTATCCCTATGTCTTCGAGACGTTTCGCTTCCATATGACGCTGTCCGGCCGGGTGTCGTCACAGGAAAGCCCTCGTCTTCGCCTAGCAATCGACAGCCTGTTTGCGGACGTGCTGCAACGGCCGGTGGCGGTGGACGCGCTGACGCTGTTTGTGGAAACTGAACCGGGCGCACCGTTCATGGTGCTGTCCCATCACGCGCTCGGGCGCCGCCCGGCCAGAAGAACTGCCTAAATGACTATTTGCTTTAACCGCATGGTGCGACGCCAATTCATTTTCAATTGGCCGCAAAATGCTGCAAGGACTGCCTGAAATGACCGCCGAGACCGTTCTTGACAATGCCCGCATCGTGCTCGCCGACCAGATCGTCGAAGGGTCGATCGTGCTGCGCGATGGGGTGATCGCCGCCATCGATCCCGGCGCTGGCCGCAGCGGCGAGGACATGGGCGGCGACTTCATCATCCCTGGCCTGGTCGAGCTCCACACCGATCATCTCGAAGGCCATTACGCGCCACGGCCGAAAGTGCGCTGGAACCCGATCGCCGCGGTGCTCGCCCATGACGCGCAGGTGGCGACCGCCGGCATCACCACCGTGCTCGACGCCTTGCGTGTCGGCATGGACGAGGATGCCGACCTGACGGCCGCCGACATACGCAAGCTGGCCGACGCGATCGAGGACAGCGTGCAGCAGGACCGGCTCAGGGCCGACCATTTCCTCCATCTGCGTTGCGAGGTTTCGGCGCCGGACTGCCTCACGGCCTTCGCCAATTTCGACGGCGACGAGCGGGTCAGGCTGGCGTCGCTGATGGACCATGCGCCCGGACAGCGCCAGTTCGTCAATTTGGAAACCTACGCCTATTACTACCAGCGCAAGCTGAAGCTGACCGATCGCGATTTCCAGAAATTCTGCGAAAAGCGGATGGCGGAATCGGCGAGGAATTCGAGCCCGAACCGCAGCTTCATCGCCGCTGCCTGCCAAGAGCGCGGCATCGTGCTCGCCAGCCATGACGACGCAACCGTCGGCCATGTCGACGAAGCGATCGAGCAAGGTGTGCGCGTCGCCGAGTTCCCGACCACTGAGGAGGCGGCGCGGGCTTCAAAAGAGGCAGGGCTCGGCGTATTGATGGGCGCGCCGAACGTCATGCGCGGCGCGTCGCATTCGGGCAATGTCTCGGCCCGCACGCTGGCCGGCGATGGCCTGCTCGATATCCTGTCGTCGGACTACATTCCGTTCAGTCTGATCCAGTCAGCCTTCTTCCTCGGCGACGTGGTCGAGGGCATTTCCTTGCCACAGGCGGTGGCGATGGTCTCGAAGAATCCGGCCGAGGCGGTCGGCCTCACCGATCGCGGTGTCATCGAGCCCGGCCGGCGCGCCGATCTGGTTCGCGTGCGCGTCGACGACCATGTCCCGGTCGTCCGCACGGTCTGGCGGCAGGGACGCCGAGTCGCATGATGGTGTCGGCATCGGTCGAGCGTGAATTGTCCGCTACGGGATTTCCGATCCGCGACGGTGTCTTCGTCGCCGTCGTCGGGCCGAGCGGTGCCGGCAAGGACACGGTGATCGGCTATGCGCGCGCCGTGTTTGCCGACGAGAGCCGGCTGGAGTTCGTGCGCCGGGTGATCACCCGGCCGAGCGATGCGGCCACCGAGGATCACGATACGCTAGCCGATGCTGCCTTCGTCGAGGCCGAAGCGGATGGCGCCTTCGCCATTTCCTGGGAGGCGCATGGCCTGCGCTACGGCATCCCGGCCGAAGTCGACTGGTCAGTCTCCAACGGCCGTGTCGCGATCGCCAACGTCTCGCGCGCGATCATCCCGGCGCTGCGGGAGCGCTACGCCAATCTGGCTATCGTCGAGATCACGGCTACACCGGAGATCCTGGCCGAGCGGCTGGCATTGCGCGGTCGCGAGTCGCGCGGCGAAGTGCTGGCACGGCTGGCGCGCAGTGCCAATGTGGCGCTGTCCGGACCGGGTGTCACCTCGATCGACAATAGCGGCCCTCGTGAAGCCGCCGGCGAGCGCTTCGCCGAGGTGCTGCGCAAGGCCATGGCCTTCTCCGACATGTCGGGCCTTATCTAAAGTAGCGCCCATCCGATGCATTCGGTATGGGCGCTACTTGTCTAACCGATATCTTTTTGGAAACCGGTATCCACTTTTCGGGATTATGGCCTCATGCGGCGTGCCGGTCCCGACCAGCGTGACGAGTATCCGTGGCAGTGGTTGTCGAAGGCTTCGCTGGCGCATCCGCTGGTGTATCCAGAACTGCAACGTGGTGCCGATACACCATCTCCCAGCCCTTCCAGCCGGTGAACAGCAGTATGCAGACCACTATGAACGACAAGAGCGCACCCCATGGGCGGACCGCGGCTTCGGCGCCTTGCGCATAGCGAAGGTAGAAATTGATCAGTGCCACAACGACCGCGGTCAAGTTGCCCAGCATGTGGTACCAGGCGTCGGACAAGGCGCGAATGCGCGGCTCGTTGAGGAAGTCGATAAAACCGGCTGTCGCAGCGAGAAGGGCCATTACTATGGCTGCCCCGATCAGCCACATCGATGCTCGTGCCCAGAAGGCATCGGCAGTCCCCCAGAAAACCAGGTCGGTGACAAACGCACCGACAAGAAACGCGACAGGAAAAGGTATCAGCATCGGGTGGAGGGGGTGAGTTCCTACTTTGGCGGTACTAACTGGATTCGTGGGCATGGAACGCCTCCGCGCAGCAAAGCTTAAATAAACGCTCAGATACGGGTTTCGTTCCAAATAGAGACCGACCTGAACTGCTGTCGCGAAGCTCCGGCTGACTCTTTCACGCCACCTGCCATGGCAGTCGGCGTATTTCATCCAGCTATTTTTGCGTCACTCAGCGGCAGCACCCGCCACGCCCTTGCGTGTGGCTTCCAGCATCCGCCGCCGCGCCCTGAACACGCCCCATTGCTGGTCGACCAGCACGCCGATGAGGATCACCCCGCCCATGACGGCGAAGTTGAGCGAGGACGGGATGCCGAGCAGGTTGACGAGGTTCTGCAGCTCCTGCAGCAGCACGGTGCCGAGCAGGACGCCGATCAGCGAGCCTTCGCCGCCACGCAGCGAGAAGCCGCCGAGCACCGCGGCCGCGATGGCATAGAGCTCGTAGAACTGGCCGTGGCTCGCCGGCGAGATCGAGCGTGTGTACATGGCGAAATAGATAGCTGACAGCGCCGTCAGCACGCCGCAGATGACATAGGCGGCCATGACGATGCGGCCGGTGCGGATGCCGGAATATTTTGCCGCTTCCTCGTTCTTGCCGATGGCATAGAGATAGCGCCCGAACACCGACCGGTGCAGCACCACCCACATGACGACGGCGATGACGATCAGTGCGATGAAGCTGTTCGGCACGCCCCAGGACCGCCCCGCCGTCAGGAACTCGAGTTCCGGGAAGTTCTGTCCGAAGGCAAAGCCGGCGGTGCCGTCGGCGGTGTAGAAGCGCGCCACGCCGCGATAGATCAACAGGCCGCACAAAGTCACCACGAAAGGCTGCAATTTGAGCCGGGTGATCAGCCAGCCATGCGCCAGCCCGATGATGCCGCCGAGCACCAGGATCAGCGGCAGGGCGACCGGCCAGGCCATGCCGCGCGTGGCGATGAAGTCGATGAACAGCACGCCGAGCAGCGCAACCACCGAGCCGACCGACAATTCGATGCCACCGGTGATGATGACGAAGGCTTGGCCAATCGACAGGATGCCGAACAACCCGATCAGGTTCGAGGTGTTGGCGAGATTGATCGGCAGCAGGAAGCGTGGGTTGATGATCGCCACCACCGCGCCGACCACCAGGATCAGGATCAGCAGGCCGAGATCTTTCTTGCTCATCGTCTTCTCCCAATGCCTGCGAACTACTTCGGCTGCTTGCCGACCGCCAGCAGCAGCACGTTTTCCTGGCTGAACCGGTCCTTGTCGAGAATGCCGGAGATCTGGCCTTCATGCATGACGGCGATACGGTCGGAAACGCCGATCACCTCCTCCATGTCGCTGGAGATCATCAGCACGGCGACGCCGGCATCGGCCAACGCCCGCATCAGCCCGTAGATCTCGGCCTTGGCGCCGATGTCGATGCCGCGGGTCGGCTCGTCGAGGATCATCACCTTCGGCTTCATCGCCAGCCATTTGGCCAGCACGACCTTTTGCTGGTTGCCGCCCGACAGCGTGCCGGTGCGCGTCTGGACGGAGGGCGCCCTGATGCCGAGATTGGTCTTCTGCTTCTCGGCGGTGGCGGATTCCGCGCCGGCCGAGACCAGCGAGCGCCGCGAATGCGCCGGCAGATTGGGCAGCGAGATGTTCTGGGCAATCGACAGGTCGAGCAGGATGCCGGTCAGCTTGCGATCCTCGGGGACGAGGAAAATACCGTTGGCCACTGCGTCCGCAGCCGAACCTAGAACCAGATCTTTTCCGTCAAGCTGGAACGAGCCGCCAAAGCTCTTGTCGATGCCGAACAGGACGCGCGCCAGCTCCGTCCGGCCGGAGCCGACGAGACCGGCGAGGCCGAGGATCTCGCCATGCCTGACATCGAGGTCGACGGGCCGGTCGGGATAGGCAGCGGTGCGAATGGCCTTGACCGACAGCGCGACAGAGCCCGGCGGGCGCGCCGATTCCGCGGCCTTCTCGCGCTCCTTCAGCATGCGGCCGATCATCAGCTTGACCATCTGGTCGTGATTGATGGCGCTCTTCGGCAAGGTTCCGGCGAGCATGCCGTCCCTGAGCACGACGACGCGGTCGGCGACGCGCTCGACCTCGTGCAGGCGGTGCGAGATGAAAATGACGCTGATGCCGTCTGCCTTCAGCGCCTTGATGACACCGAGCAGCTTGTCGGTTTCGGCGATCGGCAGGCTCGATGTCGGTTCGTCGAGGATGACCAGCCGCGCCTTGATCGACAGCGCCTTGGCGATCTCGACCATTTGCTGCTGGGCCAGCGACAGCGCCGACACCGGAGTATCGGCCGAGAAATTGGCGCCCACGCGTTTGAGCAGCGGCGCCGCCAGCGCTCGCAGCCTGGCGCGGTCGACCAGCCTGAACGGGCCGGCGCGCAGCGGTTCGCGGCCGAAGAAGATATTGGCGGCGACGTCGAGGTTCTCGAACAGGTTGAGTTCCTGGTGGACGAAGGCGATGCCCGAACCGATGCTGGCCTCGACGGTCAGACTGTCATGGGCGACCCCATCGACGGTGATGGTGCCGGTGTCCGGCCGGGTCACGCCGCCGAGGATCTTCATCAGCGTCGATTTGCCGGCGCCGTTTTCGCCGACCAGGCCGATGACCTCGCCGGGCCTGACCTCGATCGAGAACCCGTCCAGCGCGACAACGCCGGGATAGGTCTTGCGCACGCCGTCGAGGCTCAGGAACGGAGCGGCCGTGGATGCAACGATGGATGGATCGGAATAATTCATCACGCCTGACAGCAGCCGGTGAGCCGTTTTGGCCTCAGACTGACGGGCCTTGCGAGGCGCGTCAATAGAATCGCCGGGGGCCGGGGCACCCCTTGCCCCGCCGGCCGTATTGGGGGGCGTTGGCGACAAAGCCCGTTGGGTTGGGGGCGTTGCGGGGGCAGAGGGCGGTGGGGTTATGATTGGGGAGG